>CAVDAU010000028.1:0-15871 GCA_963607015.1 Streptococcaceae bacterium | reverse complement strand
CGGTTTGCTCACTTTCAGGTACACACGCCACATAATATGGATAAATGAAAGAACTGCGTCTCACGCCACAAAAATATCACTTCACGACTTGTTGTACAAGGAACATTCCCTACCTTTGCAGCTTGTCGGGGTTGCGCCTTTCGCCTCACAGCCGAAGAGCGCGTGACAGACGGCACTTTTTGAATATCAGCAAAAGAAACAAAGACATAACACGACAATAGAAAAATGAGAAGATTCTTATCGGTTGTATTCGCAATACTGATGGCCTGCGGTGCTGCATTGGCGCAGAGCATGTCCGACAGCCAAGTGCTGCAGTACATACAGCAAGCCAACAGCCAAGGCAAGAACCAACAGCAGATAACGACAGAGCTGATGCGGCGCGGAGTGACACAGGAACAGCTGCTGCGCATCCGCGAGAAATACTCCAACAGCAACAGCAATGCAACCGGCACACAGACCGGCACTGCGACAAACACCACACGCATGCGCGACAGTCAGCCCATCTCGCGACGCACGCGGCGCACGCAGAAATCAGGCAATAACACACAACAGACATCCCGCAACGGACACACACAGAACACGTCGAACCGCAAGAGCTACATACAGGGTGAAAGCCGTTTCGACGTGTTGACCAACGCTGCCGATACGCTTGACACATACAACTACAATCAGGAGATGCAAGGTTCGGTGAATATGCTGATGGGCACGACAGACCCGTATGGCATGTACGGACTGATGCAGCAGGAGGAAGAGATTGACCCGACGGAGCAGATCTTCGGACACAACATCTTCGACAACGAAGACCTGACTTTCGAGCCAAGCGTCAACATAGCCACTCCCGCCAACTACCGCCTCGGCCCCGGTGACGAGGTGATAGTCGACATCTACGGAGCATCGGAGAACACCATACGCGAGATCATCTCGCCCGACGGCACCATTCAGGTCAGCAACCTCGGTCCTGTCTACCTCAACGGGAAGACCGTGGCAGAAGCGGGCAGCTACATGAAGCAGGAACTCTCGAAGATATATTCCGGCATCGGTGATGCCAACCCCACGACCTTTGTCAACCTGACGCTCGGCAGCAACCGCTCGATAACGGTCAACGTGATGGGCGAGGTGCAGATACCGGGCACATATACGCTCTCGGCATTCGCATCGGTGTTCCACGCGCTGTATGCGGCAGGAGGTGTCAACGACATCGGCAGTCTGCGTGCCATCAAGATCGTGCGCAACAACAAGCCCGTGGCTACGGTGGATATATACCAATATATACTCGAGGGGAAACTGACAGGCGGCGAACGCCTGCAGGAAGGCGACGTGGTGATTGTGCCCACATATCAGTCGCTGGTGCAGATACTGGGCAAGGTGAAGCGTCCGATGTTCTACGAGATGAAGACGGACGAGACGATGAAGACTGCCATTGACTTTGCCGGAGGCTTCACCGGCGATGCCTACAAGAAAGCACTGCGCGTGGAGCGCAAGAGCAGCGGACGCGAGCGGCAGGTCTATAACGTCGACGAGATGGACTTCTCCGTCTTCCGCCTTGACGACGGTGACGTGATTACCGCAGACTCGGTGCTGGAACGCTATGAGAACCGTGTCGAGATACGCGGAGCAGTCTATCGCGCGGGAACGTATGAGCTTGACGGAAAGACAAACACCGTGCGTCGCCTCATTGAGAAAGCCGAAGGACTGCGCGGCGATGCGTTCAGGAACCGCGCCATACTGGACCGCGAGAAGGACGACTATAACCACGAAATCATCTCGATAGACATACAGGGGCTGATGGACGGCTCCGTTGCCGACATTCCGCTGAAGCGCAACGACGTGATCTACATACCGACAATACAAGGACTGGAGGAGCAACGCACGGTGGCTATACACGGCGAGGTGGCGAACGAAGGCACATACCTCTTCTCGGACAACATGACTGTGGAGGACATCGTGGTCATGGCAGGCGGACTGTTGGAATCGGCAGCGTCGACCAACGTCAGCGTGACGCGCCGCATCAAGAACCCCGAAAGCAAGGAGTTCAACAGCGTGATGGGCGAGACTTACTCGTTTGACATCGACCAACAGCTGTTCACCGGCGGCAAGCCGTTCTACCTGCAGCCATTCGACGAGGTGTATGTCCGCAAAAGTCCTGCCTACAGGGAGCAGCAGAACGTCACGGTCAGCGGCGAAGTGCTCTTTGGCGGTACCTACGCCCTGATAAACAAGAACGAGCGTCTGTCTGACATCATCAGACGTGCCGGTGGTGTCACGCCCGATGCCTATGTCAAGGGAGCACGCCTGATACGTCAGATGAGCGACGAGGAAATTCTGCGTCAGGAGGACGTGCTGCGAATGACTTATGCCAAGTCAAGTCAGGACTCCATAGACTTGATGATCAGCCAAATGGCGACGTCCTATACTGTCGGCATCAACTTGGAGAAGGCTCTGTCAAGTCCCAAGAGCGACTTCGATCTGGTGCTGCGCGAAGGCGACGAACTGGTGGTGCCTGAATACGTCAATACGGTGAAGATAAGCGGTGCCGTGATGTATCCCAACACCGTGTTCTACAAAGCCGGCGAGAGACCGAAATACTACATAAACCAAGCCGGAGGCTATGCCTTGAACGCAAAGCGCGGCCGTGCATACGTGGTACATCTGAACGGCACGGTGTCCAAGCTCAAGCGCGGCAACAAAGGCATAGAACCCGGCTGTGAGATAGTTGTGCCTACACGCGACACGTCGCGTCGTACCAGCCTGGCAGAGATAATGAGCATGAGCAGTGCCGGAGCATCAATGGCAGCCGTCATTGCAAGTATAATCTCCTTGTTCAAATAGCGGCACAAACATGAACGATAACAGAACAGACACAGATATGGAACCCTACGACATGACACCGCAGAATCAGGAAGACACGGAAGAGATTGACCTGATGGCAATGTTCACGAAAGCATGGAACAAGAGGAAATGGATTCTGAAGATGTGCGGCGTGGGTCTGCTCGTGGGCGTGGTTGTGGCGTTGAGCACACCTAAGGAATACACGGTGACAACCACGCTCGCGCCGGAAACGACAGGAACAAGCAGTTCGTCAAGCGGACTGGGAGCACTGGCGTCGATGGCAGGCATCAACTTGGGCAGCTCTGTCACGGGAACCGACGCCATCGGGCCGACGTTCTACTCGGACATTGTGGCAAGTACGCCGTTCCTTGTGGATCTGTTCTCGATAAGGGTTAAGGACGACGAAGCGGGAATTGACGAGACACTGTATGAATACATGCGTGACGACCAAAGCCGTCCGTGGTGGAGCTACCTGTCGCCGGGGAAGCTGATAGGATCGGTGATGTCGCTGTTCAGCAGCAAGGAAGAACCCTCTGAGAGCAGCATAGATCCGCAAAGGCTGACGCGCAAGCAGGCAGGGGTGGCAACCGCTATATCGGACAAGATAACCGTCGAGAACGACAAGACCATGATCAGTATATCCGTCTCCATGCAGAGTGCCGAAATCAGTGCGCAAGTTGCAGACAGCGTCACGTCGAAGATTCAGCAATATGTCACCGACTACCGCACCAACAAGGCACGCAAGGACTTGGAGTACACGGAGAAGATGTATGCCGAGGCCGAGGAGGACTACCGCGCGAAGCAGAGTGAGTATGCCCGCTTTGTCGATGCCAACCAAAACATCATCATGCAGAGCTTCCTCACGGAACAGGAGCGGCTACAGAACGAACGCGATTTGGCATATAACGTCTACAACACCGTGGCGCAACAGCTGCAGGCCGCCAAGATGCGCGTGCAGGAGACCAAGCCTGTGTTTGCCGTAATCCAGACAGCCACAGTGCCGCTTGTTCCGAGCAAGCCCCGAAAGACACTGATTGTAGTCGCATTCATCTTCCTTGCCTTTGTAGGCTCGGCAGGCTGGGTGGTGTATGGCAAGGATGTCTATGAAGATCTGCGCCGACACCTGAAGTCAGAGGAAGAGAACGGGAAGTCAGCAGTTGCCTGACTCCTGCTTCTTGGCCTCATCCCAAAGAGCATCCATCTCCTCCATCGGCATGTCCTTGAGTTCACGTCCCTGCTCTTTCGCTTTCTGCTCCACGTAGCCGAAGCGGCGTATGAACTTCTGGTTGGTGTGCTCCAGCGCATTGTCGGGATTGATGTGGTACAGGCGTGCGGCATTGACGAGACTGAACATGAGGTCTCCGAACTCCTGCGTGGCACGCTCCTTGTCCATGTTGCCGACCTCGGCCTCAAACTCGCCTATCTCTTCTTTCACTTTCTGCCACACGTCTTCGCGCTTGCTCCAGTCGAAGCCCACGGCACGCGCCTTGTCCTGTATGCGGTAAGCCTTGATGAGCGTAGGCAGTGAGTCGGGCACACCACTAAGCACTGTCTTGTTGCCGCCTTTCTCATGCTGCTTCAGCTGTTCCCAGTTGGCAACGACCTCACCGGCAGTCTCTGCCTTGGCAGTGCCGAACACGTGCGGATGACGGTAGATCAGCTTGTCGCACAGCCGGTCGCACACGTCTTTGATGTCAAAGTCGTCTGTCTCCGAACCGATCTTTGCATAGAACACGACGTGCAGCAACACGTCGCCCAGTTCCTTGCAGATGTTGGGCTTGTCGTCCTTTATCAGAGCCTCACATAGTTCATACGTCTCCTCAATGGTGTTCGGGCGCAGGCTCTCGTTGGTCTGCTTGCGATCCCACGGACATTTCACCCGCAGTTCATCCATGATGTCGAGCAGGCGTCCGAAGGCCTGCATCTGTTCTTCTCTGCTGTGCATCGATGTTTCCTTTCCTTGTTTCTCTCTTGCTTTGTGCGACTGCGAAGGTACGGCAAAATCCCACCGGCTACAACCGCCGCTCACGAAAAATACCCTTGCCTCAATGCGGATTACGGGCAAAAGATTGTCATCTACAGGAATAAAAGCCTAACGTTTTGCTAACACACAAGTTGTTTTCACTATCTTTGCGCAAAAATAAACCGCCATGCAACAGCTAAACGACATCCTCTCGCAAGCCAGCTCATTGCTTTGGGGCTGGCCGATGATTATCCTCTTGTTGGGGACGCACATATTCCTGACCATCAGGCTCCGGTTTCCACAACGCCACATCTTCAAGGCCATACGCCTGTCGGTAGAGAAAGATCCTGACTCTACAGGCGACGTGTCGCAGTACGGAGCACTGGCCACGGCATTGGCTGCAACCATAGGCACAGGAAATATCATCGGCGTTGCCACGGCCGTGGCTCTCGGCGGACCGGGGGCTGTGCTGTGGTGTTGGCTGACGGGAGTGTTCGGCATAGCCACGAAGTATGGCGAAGGACTGCTGTCGATAAAATACCGCACCAAGACAGCCGACGGTCGCATGCTTGGCGGTCCGATGTATGCCCTCGAACGCGGATTGGGATGGAAGTGGATGGCTGTGCTCTTTGCCGCCTTCACCGCCTTGGCATCGTTCGGCATAGGCAGCACGGTGCAGGCCAACGCCATTGCCACGCTGGCTCGCGACACCTGCGGCATCCCGCCCGTATTGAGCGGCGCAGTGATAAGCATACTGGTGGCTGCGGTTGTGATTGGCGGAGTGAAGAGCATATCGAAGGTGTGTGGCTGGCTGATACCGTTCATGGCCATCTTCTATGTCGTCGGCTGCATCTACATCCTCTTTGTCAACGGCGACTATGTGTGGCCGGCAGTGGTGGCAATAGGCAAGGCAGCATTCACGACGCAGGCTGCCGCCGGCGGCTTCGTCGGTTCAACGGTGATGATTGCCGCACGCTACGGTATTGCACGCGGCCTCTTCAGCAACGAGAGCGGACTTGGCAGCGCACCCATAGTGGCGGCAGCAGCCAAGACGCGCAATCCTGTGCGCCAGGCATTGGTATCGAGCACGGGAACCTTTTGGGACACCGTCGTGATCTGCGCACTGACAGGACTTGTCATTGTGTCGAGCATATTGGCATATCCGGACATCAGCTGCAACGACGGTGCCGAACTGACCAAAGCCGCCTTCAGCAAGATACCGTATATCGGCGACGTGCTGCTGACGGTGGCACTCTTCACTTTTGCCTTCAGCACCACCTTGGGATGGTGCTACTACGGTGAACGTGCGGTGGAATACTTGGGCGGCCGCCGCTGGATGCTGTCATACCGGTGGCTCTACATCGTGGCTACATTCGTAGGGTCGGTGGCAAGCCTTGCCGCCGTGTGGAACCTTGCCGACTGCTTCAATGCACTGATGGCGATACCCAACCTGCTGAGCTTGCTGTTCCTCAACGGAGTTATCGTGCACGAAACCCGCAAATACCTGTGGCGCGGCCGGCTGGAGCGCAGTATGGATGCTTAAAAACGTCTAAAACTTTGCCTCTTCTGATTTTTTCGTGTACGTTTGTGTATTCAAAAAGCCTAAGAACGTACATTGACATGAAGAGACTCCTTTATATATTATCACTGATACTGACCATACCGGGCACGACGGCTGTTGCCGGAGCGCAGACACTCGCCGAAGCACGCAAGCTGTATGACGGCGGCCGCTTCGCCGATGCCAAGCCGGTGTTCGAGCGGTTGGTGAAGGCCACGCC
Organism: Streptococcaceae bacterium; assembly: GCA_963607015.1. GTDB lineage: Bacteria > Bacteroidota > Bacteroidia > Bacteroidales > Bacteroidaceae > Bacteroides. Next base: position 9,301 of record CAVDAU010000028.1, on the reverse strand, counting down.
TGCCAACGCCAACTATAATCTGTGGTATGGCGTATGCTGTCTGCGCACGGGACAGGCGGAGGAGGCAGTCACCTACCTGCGCAATGCCGACAAGCGACGCGCCACGGGCAGCAAGCTGTATCTCGGCGAAGCACTGTGCGACACATACCGGTATGAAGAGGCCATCTCGGCACTCGAGACCTACATTGCCGATCAGGCCAAGCGCAAACGCACATCGGCAGAAGCGGAAGCCCTGCTGGAGAAGAGCCGCACAGGACTGCGCATGATACGCGGTGTGGAGAACGTGACGGTGATAGACAGCATCGTGACGGACAAGGACAAGTTTCTCGAAGCATACCGCATAAGCCGCGAGTCCGGACAGCTGATGCCTTTCGCTCCGTTCTTCGGCATTGCAGAGGAGACGGCAACGGCCACCGATGAGGAAGTGGTGGCTCCCGTGCAGACCTCCGGCATTGAGGCCGACACCACTGCCATCGCCGCCACAGCCGTCAACGACAGTGCGGCAGTCACGCAGCAACGGCAGTTCCTTGGCGACAGAACCGTGTACCGCACAGAGTTGGGCAACCGGATTTTCTTTGCCGACCGGCGTGCGGACAACACACTGGCAATATTCACAGCCTACAGTCAGGACGGCGGATGGAGCAACCCCACCCCACTGCCCGACAACATAAACACCGCTGCGGCAAGCACGGCATACCCCTACGTGATGCCCGACGGTTCGGTGACATACTTCGCCTCCACGGGCAACGGTTCGCTTGGCGGGTTTGACATCTTCGTGACACGCTACAACTCAAGCACGGGCACCTACTACGACGCGGAGAACATCGGCATGCCGTTCAACTCGACAGCCAACGACTACATGTATGTCATAGACGAGTTCAACAACTTGGGCTGGTTCGCATCAGACCGCAACCAACCTGAAGACAAGGTGTGCATCTACATCTTCATACCCAACGCCACGAAGCAGGTCTACAGCTATGAAGACCTCGGCGCAGACAAGATGGCAAGCCTGGCACAGCTGTCGAGCATACGCGACACATGGAAAGAGCAGACGGATGTCGACAGCGCACTGTCGCGATTGGCGCAGGCGGGCAGTGACAACGGACGGCACGCAGAAAGCGGCAACAGGGACTTCACATTCGTGGTGGACGACAGCCGCACCTACCACAGCCTCGACGACTTCCGTTCGGCAGAAGCGCGTCAGGCCTTCGGGCAGTACCGGCAGGTTGCCGACACCTACAACAACACGGTGCAGAGGCTGTCGGCCATGCGCGACGAGTATGCCGCCTCCGACGCAAGCCACCGCCAGAGCATGAGGCCGACACTGATGGAGCTGGAGAAGCGCGAGGCGGAACAATATGAGGCGATGCGTCGTGCCGAGAAGGATGTCAGAAGGATAGAAGCCGAGTGACACGAAATTCATATCTTCCACTAACCCCCAAAAACAATAAACGCTTATGGATCTGTTCATAATACTATGCCTGCTCATCGTGGCATTGGTGCTTCTGCTCGTTGACCTGTTCCTAATCCCTGGCACAGGCTTCGCCTCCGTGCTGGCGACAGGGTGCGTGGTCTTTGCCGTGTACTATGCCTTCGACACCCTCGGCATGCTTGCAGGGCTGGCGACACTGGCACTTGCCGTCATTGGCGGCGTGCTGGCAGTGATGCGCTTCATGCGCTCCAAGACCCTTGACCGCGTGGCTCTGAAGAAAAACATCGACTCCAAGATAGACCGCACGGCGGCAAAGAGTCTGCGCGTCGGCGACAAGGGCAAGACTGTGACGCGCCTTGCACTCATAGGCAATGCCGACTTCGGCGGAAAGATTGTCGAGGTGAAGTCGGCAGACGGCTTCATGGACGCACAGACATCAGTCACCGTCGTGCGCATCAGCGACAGCCTCATAGAGGTGGTGCGCGACAAGGAATAAGACCGAGAGAGAGACATATTTATATCTAACCCCTAATAAACACACACAGACATCATGACCGGATCAATCTACTTCACAGCATTCCTTATTGTGGCCTGCATAGCGTTTTTGGCCATATTCTTCCACTATGTGCCTTTCTTCCTTTGGCTGTCCGCCAAGGTGTCGGGCGTCGACATCTCACTGGTTCAACTGTTCCTGATGCGCATCCGCAACGTGCCGCCCTACGTCATCGTGCCCGCAATGATCGAGGCCCACAAGGCCGGACTGCGCAACATAACACGCGACGAACTGGAGGCGCACTATCTCGCCGGAGGACACGTCGAGCGCGTGGTGCACGCACTGGTGTCGGCATCGAAGGCCAACATTGAGCTGCCGTTCCAGATGGCAACAGCCATAGACCTGGCGGGACGCGATGTGTTCGAGGCCGTGCAGATGTCGGTGAACCCCAAGGTCATCGACACGCCACCCGTCACCGCCGTGGCAAAGAACGGTATCCAGCTGATAGCAAAGGCACGCGTCACCGTGCGTGCAAACATCCACCAGCTTGTCGGCGGTGCAGGCGAAGACACCATACTGGCACGCGTGGGCGAGGGCATCGTGAGCAGCATCGGTTCGGCTGAGACCCACGAGCAGGTATTGGAGAACCCTGACTCCATCTCGAAGTTGGTGCTGTCCAAGGGTCTCGATGCCGGCACGGCATACGAAATCCTGTCTATCGACATTGCCGACATCGACGTCGGCCGCAACATCGGAGCGACGTTGCAGATGGATCAGGCCAATGCCGACAAGAACATCGCACAGGCCAAGGCCGAGGAGCGACGGGCAATGGCTGTGGCAAGCGAGCAGGAGATGAAGGCCAAGGCTCAGGAAGCACGCGCGAAAGTCATCGAGGCTGAGGCCGAAGTGCCCAAGGCCATGGCGGAGGCGTTCCGCAACGGCAACCTTGGCATCATGGACTACTACCGCATGAAGAACATCGAGGCCGACACGTCGATGCGCGAGACCATAGCGCGTCCGTCGGCAGGACAGGCGAAGCCCGGCAAGTAATAAGAGGAACCACACAACAGGAGACCCAACGGATATGACAACGGACAATAAGAGATACATAGCACCGTCAGAGCTGATAATCAACGACGACGGTTCGGTGTTCCATCTGCACGTCAGGCCCGAGTGGCTGGCAGACAACGTGATACTGGTGGGCGACCCGGGGCGTGTGCCATTGGTGTCGAAGCACTTCGACACCATCGAGGCCGATGTCCGGAGCCGCGAGTTCCACACCGTGACAGGCACCTACAAAGGCAAGCGCATCACAGCCCTGTCGACCGGCATCGGGTGCGACAACATCGACATCGTGATGAACGAGCTTGACGCACTGGCGAACATCGACTTCGGGACACGCACGGTGAAGGACCGGCTGCGCCGCCTGCGCATAGTGCGCATCGGCACCTGCGGCGGCCTGCAGCCCTACACGCCGCCGGGTTCGTTCGTCTGCTCGGTCAAGTCGATCGGCCTGGACTGCCTGCTGAACTTCTATGCCGGACGCGAGAGCGTGACCGACGCCCGCTTCGAGAAAGCCTTCGTGGAATACATGGGCTGGCGCGGCACGACGTGTGCCCCCAACCTGTATGTGGCCGATGCCGACGGGGAACTCGTCGAGAGCATTGCCCGAGACGACATGGTGCGCGGCGTGACGGTGGCAGCCAACGGCTTCTTCGGCCCGCAGGGACGCGAGCTGCGCATACCCCTTGCCGACCCCGACCAGAACCGCAAGATCGAGCAGTTTGAGTTTGAAGGACACCGGATAACGAACTACGAGATGGAAAGTTCCGCCATCGCCGGCCTGAGCCGCCTCATGGGACATCAGGCAACGACCGTCTGCATGGTCGTGGCCAACCGTTGGTCGAAAGATGTCGACACGAACTACAAGGGCGGCATCGAGGCACTGATAGTGACGGTGCTCGACCGCATATAATCAGAAAAGGAGGAGGGACAACACACATGGCTGAACACGGTTTCGCGCTCGACGCAACGACGAAAGAGGAACGCTACGGGCAGTTCCTGAGCCAATATCGCGCCTTTGCCGAGGGCGAGAAGTATGCCACAGCCCTGCTGGCCAACACGGCAGCCTTGCTGAAGGAGGCGTTCGGTTTCTTCTGGGTGGGCTTCTACCTCGTCAGGGGCGGACGGCTGGTGCTCGGCCCGTTCCAGGGTCCCGTGGCGTGCAGCAGCATTGCCTACGGCCGCGGTGTCTGCGGCACGGCATGGCGGGAGAGGAAGACCATTGTCGTGCCCGATGTCGACCGGTTCCCCGGACACATTGCATGCAGCTCGAGCAGCCGTTCCGAGATTGTGGTGCCCCTCATGGCTCCCGACACCGACGGCACGCAGGTGGCAGGCGTGCTCGATGTCGACAGCGACCGCCTGAACGAATTTGACGAAACAGACCGCATCTGGATGGAGCGCATCGCCGCCGTCCTGATGCAGGCGACGGAAATCTGAAACACACACACATTGAGACATGGACAAACTTCCTGTAGATGACATACCGATGCTCGTCAGTGCGATAAACTTCCTGCTGCGCGACGAGGTGTTCGACAACCTTGACGAGGTCTGCACCCACTACGGACTCGACCGCAAGGAGCTGGAGCAGAAGATGAAGAGTGCCGGATTCGAGTACTCCGAGGAACTGAAGAAATTCTGGTGACGGCCGTGGAGACGATAAGCAGAGACAGCATAGAGACCGCATACAGCTTTCTGCACCAGAAGTGGAACGTCTACCGCCGGTCGACCCTGCCGTGGCAGAAGGACGACATCGAATACATCATCTCAAACTATGCCGACGACATGGACGGCAACCTGTATGCCGCCATATCCTGCGGCAATCCCGAGTTCCTGAAGAACCACCAAACCTTTGCCGCCGACCTCGAGGCGGCAGTAGGCAGGCTGGAACGCCTTGCCTTCCTGTAAAGCATCACCATAGTTTCTCTCCGGTTTCCCCCGATACACTCGTGTGCAGACATTGCCGAACCCGAGTGCGACACGCTGTGTCGAAACGTCGCGCCGCCTTCCTCTAAACACAACAATCCTCATCGGTTTTCCGGAGTTTTCTCAGTACATGTATGTGTACAGTCATTGCTGTACTCGAGTACACCGCGCTGTGTACTCGAGTACAACGCGCTATGTACTGCAGTACACTGCGCTATGTACTGCAGTACACCGCGCATTGTACTGCGGTGTACTGCGGATGACACCGGAGTACAGCGCGGACGGTACCGGAGTGTACTGCGGACGGCACAGGAGTACAGCACGCCGTGTACTGCGGTACACAGCGGACGGTACGCATAGAGTATGTGGCAGGAGGTCGGGAGAAGCCGATGCCGCAGCGCAGGCGGACAGGGCACCGGTTCAGTAGGCGGCCTTGATGTTCTTGATGCGGTGATAGACGTAGACGAATGCCGGAATCAGGAAGATGTCGGCAAAGCACCATGCCGTGGAGTCGCCGAAGCAGACGGCGGCATATCCCCACAAGGGCACTGCCCAAAGGCTGACCAGCGTGCGGGCAATCATCTCCATCACGCCGGAACACATGGCAAACGAGGTGTAGCCGACGCCCTGTATGGTGTAGCGCAGCGAGCACAGTATGGCGAGCATCGGCATGAAGCACGCCGACACGTGCAGGAACTGCGCTGTCTTGTCGAGTATCTCGGTCTCTCCGGCATCGACGAAGAGCAGCGCGAAGGTGCGTCCCAGGAGCATCAGCACGACAAAGAGCACGGCACTGTAGGCGAAGAGCACGCCGATGCTCACCTTCACGCCGTCGAGCACGCGGCGCGGCTTGCCCGCTCCGTAGTTCTGACCGCTGTATGTCGCCATTGCCAGTCCGAGGGTGTCGAACGGGGTGATGAGGAACATCTTTATCCTCATGGCGGAGGTGAACGCCGCGACACAGGCCGTGCCGAGGGCGTTGTTGGCACTCTGAAGCATTATGCTGCCTATGGCGGTGATGCTGAACTGCAGGCCCATGGGCACGCCTATGGCGAGCAGCTTGCCTGAGAAGCCGTGCCGGATGCGCCGCTCGCTGTCGTCGGCGACCTTCAGGATGGAGAACCGCCGCATCATGAACGCATGGCACAGGAGTGCCGACACGCCCTGAGACACCACGGTGGCTATGCCGGCTCCTGCCACGCCCCACCCCAGCGTGACGATGCACAGTATGTCGAGCAGGATGTTGAGCACGGTCGAGAACAGCAGGAACCAGAACGGCGTCTTGCTGTCGCCGAGGGCGCGGATGATGCTGGAGAGCAGGTTGTAGAAGAACGTACACGGAATGCCGATGAACGTGACAAGCAGATAGAGATATGCCTCGTGCATTATCGCCTCGGGCGTGGCCATCAGCCGCAGTATCATGGCGCAGAGCAGACTGCACACCACCGCCAACGACACGGACATGTATGCCGACAGGCGCAGGCTGCTGTAGACATAGTGGCGCATGGCAACGTAGTCGCGCGCGCCGAACTTCTGCGCGATGGGTATGCCGAAGCCGCCGCAACAGCCGTTGCAGAAGCCGAGTATCAGGAAGATGACCGAGGAGCTTGCTCCCACGGCGGCAAGAGAGTTGATGCCGAGAAACTGTCCGACGATGGCGGCATCGACGAGGGTGTATGTCTGCTGCAGCATGTTGCCGAGCAACAGCGGCAGACTGAAACTCAGAATCAGGGACAACGGACGTCCCTCTGTCAGCTCCTTCATGTGTTTGCGGAAAGAAAACCTTGTTGTTGTTCTTCTTAAATCAGTTCGAACGTCCAGACCTGCATGGGCGTGTTGAGGTTGCCGAGCACCTTCTCGAGCATGATGCCCTCCATGTTGTCATATTCATAGCCGAACGTGGAGCGTATGCCCTGCAGGGTGAACTGCGTGGCGCGGTCGAGCGCGATGGGGAGGCTGTCGCCACGCAGCAGCGAGCCGGTGACGACGCTGGTGAACGAGTCGCCGGTGCCGGGATAGTGGGCGGGCAGGAACGGACAGGTCACCTTCCAGTACTTGTTGCTGTTGCGGTCGTAGGCATAGACGGAGGTCAGGTGTTCGTTGCCGATGACGGGGACGCTGGTCACGACGGCAATCCCCGGCCCCATGTCGGACAGGCGGCGCAGGCAGTCCTTCAGCTCGTCGTCGCGCAGGCCGCCGTCGCGGTAAGGCTCGTCGAGGAGCAGGAACATCTCCGTGAGGTTGGGCGTGATCACGTCGGCATAGCCCACGAGCCGGCGCATCTCGCTCACCATCTCGGGCTTCATGCCCTTGTAAAGCCCGCCGTTGTCGCCGAGCACGGGGTCCACGACCATCAGGCTGTCCGGACGGCGGAACGTGTCGGCAAGGGTCCTGACGATGCCGACCTGCTGCGGCGAGCCGAGGTAGCCCGTATAGAAAGCGTCGAAGCGGAAGCCGAGCGACTTCCACGCGCCGACGATGCGCCGCATCTCGTCCGTGAGGTCGAGGAACGAATATTCAGGATACTGCGTGTGGCACGACAGCAGGGCTGTCGGCAGCGGACACACCTCAAGCCCCATCGACGAGAGTATCGGTATGACCGACATCAACGACGTGTGTCCCATGCACGAGAGGTCATGCACGGCAACAACCTTCTTCACCTGATTCTGTATCAACATATATATATGTATGTATATCTGTCCTTGCTCCTTTGCGGGGTCTTCCGCCCCGCCCGATAGCGGCGGCAAAGGTACAACATCTTTAACGACCGGGATTCAAAATTTGCACGCCGCAAAGTTCGCGTACATTAAATTTTAATACTTTTGTATCGCTTTCGGCACGCCGGAGACGACGGGAGACGCGGCCACGCGCGTGCCTGCGCCCTGTTGCCTGCGGCGCACCGGAGCCGAACAGAAACATTAAACAATCACTCACAAAAAAACAACAGTGTATATGAAGAGATTAGCTATCGTTTGCCTGTCGGCACTGGCATGCACAGCATTGGCCAATGCACAGGAGAAGAAAGAGTACCCGCAGCAGGAAAGAATGACTCCGGGAATGTCTGAGTACTGGACTCCGCAGCCCAAGATCGTGACCCCGGGCGACCAGGCCACAGCCGGCGCACCGTCTGACGCCATCGTCCTGTTCGACGGCAAGGATCTGTCGGCATGGCAGAGCGCGAAGGGCGGCCCCGCAGAGTGGGACGTACACGACGGCGTGTTCACGGTCAACAAGAGCAAGGGCGACATCCAGACAAAGCAGAGCTTCGGCTCGTTCCAGCTCCACATCGAGTGGCAGATACCGGAGAACATCACCGGCACAAGCCAGGTGCGCGGCAACTCCGGCATCTACATGCAGAACATGTATGAGATCCAGGTGCTCGACTGCTACAACAACGAGACATACGTCAACGGCATGACCGGCGCAGTCTACAAGCAGACACCTCCGCAGGTCAACGTGATGCGCAAGCCGGGCGAGTGGAACGTCTACGACATCATCTACAACGCTCCGGTCTTCAACGAAGACGGGACATACAAGGTTCATCCCTACGTCACCGTCATCCAGAACGGCGTCGTCCTGCAGAACCACACCGAGATCTGGGGCACGACAGAGTACATCGGCTGGCCTCAGGTGAAGCCCCACGGCGACGGCCCCATCCTGCTGCAGAGCCACGGCGACCCGAGTGCCCCCATCAGCTACCGCAACATCTGGATTCGTCCGTTGGCACACTGATCGGCTCCGTTTCACACACACACGCACATAGAGGAGAGACAACGCCATGAAGAAATTCAGCTTGTTGTTTGTCAGCCTGCTGCTGGGGCTCGTGATGAGCCTTGACGCCGATGCCAAGCCAAGACCCAAGGACTACGTCGGGCAGTGGAACATGATCGTGGAGAGCAGCATGGGCGAGATGGTCTACCACGTCAGCATCGCGAAGGCCAAAGGCAACGCGCTCAGCGGTGAGATGTGGAGCGACGGCTATCCCGAACACGTGTCGCTGAAGGATGTCGAGGCCACCGACGACGGACTTGACTTCAAGATGTCGACCTACGGCCGCGACGTGCCCATCAGCCTCAAGAAGAACGCCGACGGAAGCATCAGCGGTGCCATGCCGGGCAATGCCTTCATGAAAGAGAGCAAAATCAGCTTCGTCCGCACGGACAAGTAAGAGACACACGGCGGACATCCGTCCGCTTCAGACACCCAATACCGTCCGCATGATATTTCAGTATCGTGCGGACGGTTTTCTTTTTCCGTGCGGACTGTTTTACTTTTCCACTGCACGATGGACTTCCGTCCACTGCACGGTGGACACCTGTCCATTGCGCGTCGGACTTCCGTCCCATCCGCATCGGACTTCAGTCCACTGCACGGTGGACACCTGTCCA
>CAVDAU010000027.1:0-16006 GCA_963607015.1 Streptococcaceae bacterium | reverse complement strand
CGCCAAGCGCAAGTCAAAGCTCCCCCGCCCCACCAACGATGAGGATGAAACGGAACAATAAAAATATAAGAAGATGACATTGAGTACACTCAAGCGTTCAATGCAAAAATACAGAAATCGGAATGGGCATACATGACCGGTATCCGTGAGTTCCCTGCACGAGTGAAGATGTTCCCGGGATCTCTATTGACAATTATACCTAAAAAGAAAAAGGACTACCCCTAAAGGCAGCCCTAATAACCACTGTGCGGAAGCTGGGGGATTCGAACCCCCGGTACGCGTAATTACGTACGGCAGTTTAGCAAACTGCTGGTTTCAGCCACTCACCCAAACTTCCAGTCCCGCACTTCCTCTGAAATGCGGTGCAAATGTAGGCCAAACTTTTCGGCTATGCAAGTGCAACGGCAGTTTTTTTCATTTGCCCTGACAAATGTCCGTGACAACGGCAAGGGCTTCCCTGACCGTAGGCACATTGGCGACAGACATGCTGCGGCGATGGTCCCCGGGCTTCTCGCGCAGTTCACAGCGGCGTGTGTTCTTCATCATGTAGTCTATCAGGCGGCCGAACATGGAGCCTTGATAGTATGGACTGTCGGGATTGGAGACGAGAAACAGCGTCATCTTGCCGCCCTTGAGAAACACCTTCTCCGCACCAAGACGTGCAGCCATGCGTCGCAGTGGCACAACGCGCAGCAGTTCATCGGTCTCCTTGGGCACAGGTCCAAAGCGGTCTTCAAGCCGCGCACGGTATTGCTCCACTTCTTCGTCAGTGGTCAGATTGTCAAGCTCGCGATAGAGCAACATGCGTTCGCTGCTTCCGGTGACATAGGTGGCAGGGAGCAACAGCTCGAGGTCACTCTCCACCTGACACTCGTCTACATAGTCCATGTCGCTGTCTGCGCCATTTCCGTGCTGTGTGTCGGCATTGGCATAGACCTGACTGAACTCGCCGGTCTTGAGCTCATGCACAGCCTCGGAGAGTATCTTCTGATAGGTATCATATCCCATGTCGGCAATGAAGCCGCTCTGCTCTGCACCCAGCATGTTTCCTGCCCCTCGGATGTCGAGATCCTGCATGGCGATGTGTATGCCGCTGCCAAGTCCTGCATAGTTCTCTATGGCTTGCAGACGGCGGCGTGCCTCGGAGGTAAGGACAGACAACGGCGGCGACAGCAGGTAGCAGAACGCCTTCTTGTTGCTGCGTCCCACGCGTCCGCGCATCTGGTGCAGGTCACTGAGTCCGAAGTTCTGCGCATCGTTTATTATTATGGTGTTGGCATTGGGTATGTCTATGCCGTTCTCGACAATGGTGGTGGAGAGCAGCACGTCGTAGTCGTAGTTGACGAAGCCCGTTATCACCTCTTCGAGTTCCTCGGGAGCCATCTGTCCATGGCCTATGCAGATGCGGCAGTCGGGCACATGGCGCAGGATCATTGCCTTCAGCTCCTGCAGGTTGGCAATGCGGTTATTGACGAAGAACACCTGTCCGTTGCGGCTCATCTCGAAGTTCACGGCATCGGCAATCACCTCCTCGTTGAAGACATGCAGCTCGGTCTGTATGGGATAGCGGTTGGGCGGAGGTGTCTGGATGACAGACAGGTCGCGTGCTCCCATGAGCGAGAACTGGAGTGTACGCGGAATGGGTGTTGCCGACAGCGTCAGTGTGTCGACATTCACCTTCAGTTGGCGCAGCTTCTCTTTGGTGCTGACTCCGAACTTCTGCTCCTCGTCGACAATCAGCAGGCCCAGGTCGTGGAACTTCACGTCCTTGCCCAGTATGCGCTGCGTGCCTATCAGTATGTTGATGTTTCCCTCGGAGAGGTCGCATAGCATCTTCTTGACATCTGTTGCCGAGCGTGCACGTGTCAGGTAGTCCACACGGCAAGGCATATCTTTGAGCCGTTCGCTGAACGTATGGTAATGCTGGTATGCCAAGACGGTTGTGGGCACCAGCACAGCCACCTGCTTGTCGTCGGCCACAGCCTTGAAGGCTGCACGTATGGCGACTTCCGTCTTGCCGAAGCCCACGTCACCACATACCAGTCGATCCATGGGGCGTTCGCTCTCCATGTCTGCCTTCACGTCGGCAGTGGCACGGCTCTGGTCCGGCGTATCCTCATAGAGAAACGAGGCTTCAAGCTCTTTCTGGAGGAAGCTGTCGGCACCGAAGCTGAAGCCTTTCTCCTGACGGCGTGCAGCATACAACCTTATCAAGTCGCGTGCAATGTCCTTTATCTTCTTCTTCGTGCGCTCCTTCAGCTTCTCCCATGCTCCGGTGCCAAGACGGTTCAGGCGCGGAGGCTCATTGTCACGGCCTTTGTATTTCGACACCTTGTGCAGGGAGTGAATGGAGACGAAGACCACGTCGTCGTTCTGATAGACAATCTTCATCACCTCCTGCGTGGTGTTTCCTGCGGGGATGCGCACCAGTCCGGCAAAGCGTCCCACTCCGTGATCTATGTGCACCACATAGTCCCCGGGCTGAAACTCGCTGAGTTCCTTCAGGCTGAGTGCCATCTTGCCCCCACGCACGCGGTCACTCTTGAGGCTGTACTTGTGGAAGCGGTCGAAGATCTGATGGTCGGTGAAGACACAGACTTTCAGGTCATCGTCGCTATATCCCTCATGCACCGTATGCTCCACAGGCGTGAAAGCAATGTCTGTATCACCACGGTCGTCGAAGATTGCACGCAGACGGTCTGTCTGCTTCGTGCTGTCGCTACATATATATAATGTATAGCCACGGCTTATGTAGTCCTTGAAGCTGTCTGTCAGCAAGTCGAAGTTCTTGTGGAACAACGGCTGCGGACTGATGCCGAATGTCAGAGTGGCTTGTGGAATGTCATCGGGATGCGTTCCGAAGTCCACACGTCGGAAGTTCCCTATTGCTGCCGCGAACTCAGCACCGTCAATCAGCTTCCCTTCAAGCGACACCACCTCATTGTCGTCGTCCAATCCTTCCTCTTCTGCCTTGCGTGCCGTGAGAGCCTGCGGCGACAATGCCTCATCGTGAACCTGACGGATGCGCTCTGTCAGCCACACGAAATCCCCGGCAAAGAGCACCGTATCTGCCGGCAGGAAGTCGGTGAATGTCACCATGCCGCTGCCGTCGCCCTGCGACAAATCCTTGTCAAGGTCGGGGAAGATGGTTATGCTCTCTTTCTTGTCAAACGATATTTGGCTCTCCACCTCAAAAGGCCTGATGCTCGACACCTCGTCGCCGAAGAAGTCAATGCGGAAGGGATATTCCGACGAATAGGAAAACACGTCGATGATGCTTCCGCGCTCGGCAAACTGTCCCGGCTCATAGACATAGTCGGTCAGCTTGAACCCATAGCTGCGCAGCACGTCGGTGATGAACGCCATGTCCACTTCCTCACCCACGTTGAGTGTCAGCGTGTTGCTTCCCAGCTCTTTCTTGCTGACAACCTTTTCCGCCAAGGCATCGGGATAGGTCACAATGAAGATGCGTCCCTCCTGCCGCTGCTGTTCCAGACGGCTCAGCGTCTGCGCACGCAGGATGACGTTTGCGGCATCCTTCTGTCCGTACTTCACGGCACGGCGGAATGACGAGGGGAAGAACAGCACATTCTCATCGCCGAGAATCTGCGTCATGTCGTGATAGAAATACCCTGCCTCTTCCATGTCGGCAAGCACAAACACACAGGGTGCGGAGCCATGTCTGTGGAGAGAGGAAAAGAACACCGGTGCCGAGGAACCCATGAGTCCCCGACAGGAAATGCTGTGAATAGACGAATCGTCCAGAAGACGGTACATCGCAGCCACGTTGGGATGCTGCAGCAGCCGCTGTTGCAGTTCAAGTATAGTCACGTACTCCGGCCGTTAAAAACGTTGCAAAAGTACTAAAAACGGCTTAATGCCGACTTCAGCTTGGGCAAAATAGCTACTTTTGTTACCTACTAAACGGAGTACAGACACTCACATCATACTTATCAGATATACAGAGGCAAGCATATATGCAGGCAAGCAGCGACAGCATTGTGATAATCCCCACATACAACGAACGGGAGAACATAGAGGACATAATCCGCAAAGTCTTCGAACTGGAACACAAATTCCACATACTGGTGATTGACGACGGATCTCCCGACGGCACAGCCTCCATAGTGAAGCGCATGCAGACGGAGTTCGGCGAACGCCTGTCCATCATTGAGCGCAGCGGCAAGCAGGGATTGGGCACTGCCTACATTGTCGGCTTCAAATGGGCATTGCAGCATGGCTATGACTACATCTTCGAGATGGATGCCGACTTCAGCCATGACCCCTTGGATCTGCCGCACCTCTATGATGTCTGTGCCAAAGGCGAAGGAGATGTGGCAATAGGCTCGCGCTATGTGTCGGGAGTGAACGTCGTGAACTGGCCCATGGGACGCGTGCTGATGAGCTACTTCGCATCGAAATACGTGAGAGCCATCACCGGACTGCCCATACACGACACCACAGCCGGATTTGTCTGCTACCGCAGGCAGGTGCTCGAGACCATCGATCTTGACAGGATACGCTTCAAGGGCTATGCCTTCCAGATAGAGATGAAGTTCAAAGCCTACAAGGGAGGCTTCAGCATTGTGGAGGTGCCGGTGATATTCATCAACCGCAAACTGGGCACATCGAAGATGAACAGCAGCATCTTCGGAGAAGCCATGTTCGGAGTGATATGGTTGAAGTGGAACAGTCTCGTGCATCGCTACCCACAGAAAGACAAGCAACAGCAGCGACAATGAGCAAGAAGACCACCATAATACGCAATGCCGTCATGGTGAACGAAGGCGAGACTTTCAGAGGCTCGCTCATCGTGTGCGGCGACACAATAGAGAGAGTGCTGCGACATGACGGCAGCAATGCCGAAGACTCGCATCTCGAGGCCATGCACTATGACAATGACATCGATGCCCACGGAGCCTATCTGCTGCCGGGAGTGATTGACGAACATGTGCACTTCCGTGACCCGGGGCTGACACACAAGGCAGACGTAGGCAGCGAGAGCCGTGCAGCAGCGGCAGGAGGAGTGACCGCAGTCATGGACATGCCCAACACCAATCCGCAGACCACAACCACGGAAGCATGGGAAGAGAAGATGCAGCACTATGCCGAGGACTGCCTCGTCAACTACTCGTGCTACTTCGGTGCCACCAACGACAACCACGCGCTGCTGCCCTCGCTTGACCGTCACCGCGTGTGCGGAGTGAAGCTGTTCATGGGTTCAAGCACCGGCAATATGCTGGTCGACAAAGCCGAAAGCCTGAGACAGATATTCTCGTCAACAGACATGCTCATCGTGACGCACTGTGAAGACCAGAGCATCATATCCGCAAACATATCAAAGTACACTGCCATTGACGGCGACCTGCCCCTGTCCCTGCATCCGCTGATACGCTCCGAGGAAGCCTGCTTCCGCTCGTCGGAGACTGCCGTGGGCCTTGCGCAGCAGTACGGAGCACGTCTGCACATCGCACACATCACCACTGCGCGTGAGTTGGATCTGTTGCAAGACACACCGCTGACCGCAGGGAAGAAAATCACAGGCGAGGTGTGCTTGGCACATCTGATGTTCTGCGACAAGGACTACGGACACCTCGGCACACTGATAAAGTGCAATCCCGCCGTGAAGACAGAGACAGACCGTCAGGCATTGCGTGCTGCCGTCTGCACAGACAGGCTCGACACCATTGCCACAGACCACGCTCCGCATCTCCTGAGCGAGAAGCAAGGCGGAGCCATCAAGGCTGCTTCGGGCATGCCGATGGTGCAGTTCTCACTGCCGTGCATGATGCAGCTGGCAGAAGAGGGCGTGACGACAGTGGAGAACATCGTGCAGAAGATGTGCCACAACCCTGCCCTGCTCTACCGCATCGACAGGCGTGGCTTCCTGCGCGAAGGCTACAAGGCAGACCTGACGCTGGTGCGCCACAGTCCGTGGACGCTGACGGAAGACATGATACTGAGCAAGTGCAGGTGGAGTCCGCTGACAGGACAACGGTTTGACTGGCAGATTGAGCGGACAATAGTGAACGGACACACGGTCTATGCCAACGGCAGCATCGACGACACCATGCGCGGAGAGGAGCTGCGGTTCTGCTGAACACGACGGTTGCAAGGACAATGAAGACAAGAAGCGGCACCATCACATACGACATACACGACATTGCGGCCTACATAAACTGGCTGTACTTCTTCCATGCCTGGGGCTTTCAGCCGAAATATGCGGCTGTTGCCAATGTGCACCAATGCGTGTCATGCCTCAGCACATGGAGAAGCCGTTTCACCATCGAGGAACAGCCCAAGGCTCTCGAAGCCACGAAACTGCTGAAAGATGCCACGAAGCTGCTTGCCGACATGGATCTCAAGGTGAAGGCACGCTGCACTTTCCGCCTGTTTGATGCCTGTTCCGAGGGAGACAACATACTGATGGGGGACATCGTGTTCCCGCTTCTGCGCCGGCAAGTGCCCGGCAGCGACGGACACACGCTGTGCCTCAGCGATTTTGTCAGGCCGCTGTCGGCAGACGGCAGACATGACACCGTGGGTGTATTTGCAGCGACAGTCGACGAAACCGCCGCAACAGACTCATGGAACGGCGAGGGGAAGGAAGAAGACCCGTACCACAAGCTGCTGGCACAGACGCTGGCAGACCGGTTGGTGGAGGCTGCCGTCGAGAAGATGCACCTCTACGTCAGGCAGAAAGCATGGGGCTACGCACCGTTTGAAGACCTCAGCATCCCCGACATGTTGCAGGAACGCTTCCAAGGCATACGCCCTGCCGTGGGCTATCCCTCACTGCCCGACCAGTCTGTGAACTTCCTGATAGACCGTCTTGTGGACATGAAGCAGATCGGCATCACGCTGACGGAGAACGGAGCCATGAGCCCGCACGCATCGGTGAGCGGACTGATGCTGGCACATCCGCAGGCACGCTATTTCAGCATCGGCAAGATTGGCGAAGACCAGCTGGCAGACTATGCCGCACGACGGGGGCTTCCCGTTTCGGAGATGCGCAGGTTTCTTGCCGCAAACCTCTGAGAGAGACAGAAAACAAAAACCAATGAGATAGGAACCAAGAACAATGATGCAACGATTTGCCTTGATACTTGTGATATGCCTCCTGCTGCCGGACGCATACATCTATTTTGCACACTTGCGCCGCAGGGTCAGGAGCCATCTGCTGCGCGACCTGTGGTGGCTGCCGTCGGTTGTCATCATCGCGCTGTTTGTCTGCTCCGCATACGTGGGCACAGACAACGGGATGTCAGACCGCCAATCGTTGGTGTCCGTATTGGGAATACTGACCCTGCTGACGGGGCTGCCTAAGCTCGCGTTCTCCCTGTTCTCGCTCATCGGGCTGACGCTGCACGCCATCGTGAAGCCCGTTCCGCGACAGCCGTTCAACGTCATGGGCGGTCTGCTGGCAGCCGTGCTGTTCGGCGTGATTTTCTACGGCAGCTTCTTCGGCACGCAACACATCGTGGTGAAGCAGGTGGACTACACGTCATCACATCTGCCCAAGGGTTTCGACGGCTACCGCATAGTGCAGATCTCGGATCTGCACACAGGCAGCTTCAGCGACAAGCCCGAGGCTGTTGAGCGGCTGGTGGAGCGTGTCAACGGGCAACGCGCAGACCTCATCCTCTTCACCGGCGACCTTGTCAACTCGCGTGCCGACGAGCTGGAGCCGTTCATGAATGTGCTGAGCCGCCTCTCTGCGCCCGACGGCGTTTACTCCATACTCGGCAACCACGACTATGGCACCTACTATCGCTGGAAC
This sequence comes from Streptococcaceae bacterium, assembly GCA_963607015.1. Lineage (GTDB taxonomy): Bacteria > Bacteroidota > Bacteroidia > Bacteroidales > Bacteroidaceae > Bacteroides. The sequence continues at coordinate 8,226 of CAVDAU010000027.1, read as the reverse complement.
ACTCCCGACGGCGGGGAGCGCAGCCTTGAGGATCTGTGCCGCAGGGAGAGCCGGTTGGGATGGCACCTGCTGCGCAATGAGCACGCCGTACTGCGCCATCGCGGCGACAGCATCGCACTGATCGGTGTCGAGAACGACGGCAATCCGCCGTTTCCGCAGCTTGCCGACCTGCCACGCGCCATGAGCGGCACCGACGGGATGTTCAGGATTCTTATGAGCCACGACCCCACACACTGGCGGCGCGAGGTTCTGCCGACGACGGACATAGACCTGACGCTGTCCGGCCACACGCACGGGGCGCAGTTCATGCTCTTCGGCTTCTCGCCCGGCCGGTGGGTCTACAGGGAATATGCCGGCATGTACCGTGAGGGGACGCAGAGTCTTTACATCAACACCGGCTTCGGCTACGTCGGGCTGCCGTTCCGCTTCGGGGCATGGCCGGAGATAACGGTGTTCACCCTCCACGAGTAGACGAGCACGACGGCATAGCCCACGACAGGCACGATGAAGGCAAACGACAGCGTCACCCTGTCGGCGAGCATGCCCATAAGCATTGTCCCGATGGCTCCGCCGATGGTGGACATCATGAGATATGACGAGGCGCGCTTGGTCTGCCGCCCCAGTCCGCGCAGGGCCAGGGAGAAGATTGTCGGGAACATTATCGCCTCAAGCGCGTAGTTCAGTATCAGTGCCACCATCGACAGCGTCCCGAGTTCCATGAGCACCAGGACGTTTGCCACAACCGTTCCTGCGGCACAGAACAGCAGAACCTTCTGAGCCTCGATGCGGCTCATGACCCATCCGCCGACGAACCGTGCACACATGAAGAGGAAGAAGCCGAAGGAAAGCAGGCGGCTCGCCGTCATGTTGTCGATCAGGCTTACGCGCTCGGCGTAGTTGATGAAGAGGCTGTTTATGGCTATCTCCGCTATCTCGTAGAACAGCAGTGCCGCAAATCCGAACACAAACATTCCGTTGCGCAGCAGGCTGCCGCCGGCTTCCGAGGCCTGCGCCGCCGCAGAGGTGTCGCCGCCGTCGTCGTCGGCAATCTCCGGCAGACGCACACGCGCAAATGCCAGGGCAAACAGGCAGACCATCACGGCCAGGAAGATGTACGGCCCCGAGATGTTGGCACCGGCAGTGCCGGAGAAGAGGATGGCTCCGCCTATCCACGGGCCGCAGATGTTGCCCAGCCCGTTGATGCTCTGCGCCAGGTTGAGGCGGCTTGCCGACGTGGCGGCATCGCCGAGGCGTGCCATGTACGGATTGGCGGCTGTCTCGAGAAAGACAAGTCCGCACGCCATCACGAACAGTGCGACGAGGAACACGTAGAACAGGCGCAGGCTGCCGCTGCCGTCGAACCCCATGGAGAGCAGTCCGAAGGCCAGCGATCCGGCACCGAAGAGCAGCAGACCGAACACCATTCCGTATCTGTAGCCGCGGCGGCCGATGAGCAGTCCGGCGGGAATGGCGAAAAGGAAATAGCCCAGGAAGAAGGCTCCCTGAACCAGTGTCGACTGTGATATCGAGATGTTCATCTCTGCCTGGAAGTGCTTGTTCAGCACGTCCATGATGGCGCGGGCGAAGCCCCACAGGAAGAACAGCGATGTCACCAATATGAACGGCAGCCTGTATCCGTGTCTGACCAATCTTGTCATAGCGTTATCCGATTATGTCTTTTCCGTGTTGTCACGGCTGCAAAATTAAACATTCTCCGGTTACACGCGGTCACGACTTTCCGTATCTTTGCCCCGCGCGACGAACCCCTATGTTGATACTCTATACCATATATGTAGTGCTTATCGCCCTGCCGCTGTTTGTCGTGGCGACGGTTGTCGCCACGGCGTTCACGCTCGTCGGCGTGTCTTTCTTCGGCGCGCACTTCTGGGGCTACCTGCCCGCCCACCTGTGGTCGCGCTTCATCTGCTTCATTCTCCTGCTGCCGGTCAAGGTGGAGGGGCGCGAAAAGATCTGCCGCCACACGTCGTATGTCTTCGTGGCCAACCACCAGAGCATCTTCGACATTCCGCTGGTCTACGGCTACCTCGACCGCAACTTCAAGTGGATGATGAAGAAGAGCCTGCGCCGCCTGCCGCTCATAGGCAAGGCGTGCGAGGTGTCGGGACACGTGTTCGTGGACCGCAGCGGGCCGAGCAAGGTCTACGAGACAATCACGAAGGCCAAGTCCGTGCTGCACGACGGCGTGTCGCTCTTCGTCTTTCCCGAGGGGGCACGCACGTTCACCGGCCACATGGGTTACTTCAAGCGCGGGGCCTTCCTGATGGCGGACGACCTGGAGCTTGCCGTCGTCCCCGTCACCATCGACGGCCCTTTCCGCGTCCTGCCGCGCACGGGAAAGCTCATCCACCCGCACCGCCTGCGCCTGACCATCCACGACCCCATCCCCCACGAAGGCAAAGGTCCCGAGCACATACGCCGCACCATGGAGCTTGCCTACCGTGCCATCGAGGCAGGCATGCCGCCGCAATACCGCGGCATGGAGCGCAATGCCGACCAAGACATGTAAGGCTCCCCCACCACCCCACCATCACCGATCGTTTAAGTTACGCGCGTAAACTGTTTCATCTACGCGCGTAAACCGTTTCATCTACGCGCGTAAACCGTTTCATCTACGCGCGTAAACGGAATTGACAGCGCGGGGCAGGCAGATACGAAAAGAGGTTGCACCGCTGTCGCGGCACAACCTCTTCCGTCGTTATTCTGTGTGTGTATGGCTTACTTGCACATGGGACAGCGGGGCTTCAGCTGCTTGAAGAAGTCGTTGCCCTTGTCGTCCACGAGGATGAAGGCGGGGAAGTCCTCCACCTCTATCTTCCAGACGGCTTCCATGCCAAGCTCGGGATATTCCACGCACTCGATGCTCTTGATGCTGTTCTGCGACAGCACGGCTGCCGGTCCGCCTATGGAGCCGAGATAGAAGCCTCCGTGCTTCTTGCAGGCCTCCGTCACCACCTCCGTGCGGTTGCCCTTGGCAATCATTATCAGGCTGCCGCCGTGATCCTGGAACTCGTCCACGTAGGGATCCATGCGGTTTGCCGTGGTCGGTCCCATGGAGCCGCAGGGCATTCCCTTGGGGGTCTTCGCCGGTCCGGCATAGAGAATGGGGTGATCCTTGAAGTATGCCGGCAGCTCCTCGCCCGCATCCAGACGTGCCTTCAGCTTGGCGTGAGCAATGTCGCGTGCCACGATGATCGTGCCGTTGAGCGACACGCGTGTCGAGACGGGATACTGCGACAGTATCTTGCAGACCTCACGGATGGGCCGGTTCAGGTCGATCTTCACGGCATTGCCCTCGCCCGCGTTGCGCAGCTCCTCGGGGATAAGCTCCGTCGGGTTGCTGTCCATCTTCTCGATCCAGATGCCGTCCTTGTCGATCTTGGCCTTGATGTTGCGGTCGGCAGAGCAGGACACGCCCAGGCCGATGGGGCACGAAGCACCGTGGCGCGGCAGGCGGATGACGCGCACGTCGTGGGCCATGTACTTGCCGCCGAACTGTGCACCGAGACCAATCTTGTGTGCCTCCTCCAGCAGTTTCTCCTCCAGCTCCACGTCGCGGAACGCACGTCCGTACTCGTTGCCCGAGGTGGGCAGCTCGTCATAGTAGTGTGTCGAGGCGAGCTTCACGGTCAGCAGGTTCTTCTCTGCCGACGTGCCGCCGATGACGAACGCGATGTGATAGGGAGGGCAGGCGGCCGTGCCGAGGCTCTTCATCTTGTCCACGAGGAACGGGATGAGCGTGCCGGGGTTCTGGATGCGCGCCTTCGTCTCCTGGTAGAGATACGTCTTGTTTGCCGATCCGCCGCCCTTGGTGACGCAGAGGAAGCGGTATTCCATTCCCTCGGTGGCCTCGAGGTCTATCTGCGCCGGCAGGTTGCACTTGGTGTTAACCTCGTCATACATGTTCAGGGGCGCGTTCTGCGAATAGCGCAGGTTGTCCTCGGTGTACGTCTCGTAAACGCCGCGCGACAGAGCCTCTTCGTCGCAGAAGCCCGTCCACACCTGCTGGCCTTTCTCGCCGTGGATGATTGCCGTGCCGGTGTCCTGGCACAGCGGCAGCTGACCCTTGCAGGCCACTTCGGCGTTGCGCAGGAACGTCAGAGCCACATACTTGTCGTTCTCGCTCGCTTCGGGGTCGCTCAGGATCTTCGCCACCTGCAGGTTGTGGGAGCGGCGCAGCATGAACGACACGTCGTGGAAGGCCTGACGCGCCAGTGCCGTAAGTCCTTCTTTTTCGACCTTCAGGACGGGCTTGCCCTCAAATTCGCCTACCGACACGTGGTCTTTCGTAAGCAGATAATACTCGGTTTTGTCTTCGCCATGTTCGAACATGGGCTGATAGTGAAACGGAGGTGTTGTTGCCATAATTACTGTGTATGTTTTTAAGTTCTTCTTGTTCAGACGCGCAAAATTAGTGAAAAGGGCGTTAACCGCTGTCTCTTTCGTCACAGCAATTTGCGCATGCGGCCGATAAGCTCGTCGCCGAGTGCCGTCTTCGTCTCTATGTGACGGAGCACAGCCGTGACGAAGGGATTGTTCTCGAAATCTCCCCTCACCTGCTCGAAGTCCATCTCCTTCTGCTCGCGCGTGCCGTCGGCTCCGAAGCCCGTCATGGCTGAGAGCGAGAACTCCTTCTTCGCGTCATTGTAGACCATGTGGTCGAGGCCGATGACCGCCTCCTTCCACTTCTCCACGATGTCTATCACGTCCTGTGCCGTCATGTCCTGCGGGTTCTTGCCGTAGAACTCCCCGATCTTGCTGTATGCCCATGTCCACTCGTAGGTGTAGTAGTTGCCGTGCATCTCGGAGAAGGCCGCGTTTATCTGCTTCAGTCGGTTCACGCTGCCGTCCTCGATGGCATCAATCAGCCGCTCCACCTCGCTCTTGGGGGCAATCAGTCCCGATATGTCCACCCACTCGCCGCGTCCTGTCTCGGTGTCGGGCAGCAGGCGTTCGCGGATTTCGTCGTTGCTCTTGAAGTCCGTCCCCTGCAAGCGGTTTATGAGCGAATTGCCGAGGAACTTGTTTATGCCTATCTCGTAGTAGCGGATGCCGTTGGCGAGTGCCGAGTTGCGTATCTTGGCACTGTGGAACGAGTATATGTCCGACAGCTCGCCCGAAGCCTTGCGCAGGTTCAGCAGGATCTCGCGCCCCTTCATCATCTTCTGTATGGTGTAGGGACTGAGCAGGTTGTAGTTTATGCAGTCCAGCTTGTTGGTGTCGGTGCGGCGGTCGCGCTTCGGCCATTTCTGCGCGTCGCGTATGGTGCCCACGCTGCGCAGGTTCACGCCCGGGGCCAGATACGTGGTGTTGTTCTGCTCTATGAGATATGAGAACGGCAGGTTCGAGGTGTCGGAGTGCGTCACGTGCCTGCCCATGACCAGCGAGAACGCCCCGACACGCGAGGGCCACAGTATGTAGGAGTCCGACGTCGTCTTTGCCCCGCGCTCCAGTGTCCCTTGGTGGATGGGGCCGAGCTTATACATGTGGTTGCTCTGGTTGGAGCCTGAACCGGCGTTCATGAACGAGAACATGCCGGCGATGAGCAGTGTCGAGCGGTGGTGTGTCACGGTGAACGGCCCCGCAAAGATGGCGCAGGCCTCGCCGTTGGCTTCCTGACAGTTGCTGAAGAACAGGGAGTCCGATGCCGAATATCCGTTCTCCAGCTTGCAGGCCTGCCCCACGAAGCAGCGCGTCAGCGTGGTGCCGCCGTCAATCTCCGAGCCGCTGGAGACGATGAAGTCGTCGCACATCACGTTGCAGCCTATGTGTACCGGTGCAGTCCCGTTGCTGTTCACGCTGCCGTTGCGCAGGCGGCTGGCTCCCACGACGGTGCAGCAGTCGCCGATCCTGACGTTCTCTATCAGCCCCGCGTTCAGTATCTTCACTCCGCAGCCTATGCTGCCCACGGACGACGCGTGCTTGTCGGTGTAGAACAGGGCTATCTCCCGCAGTCGCGCTATGAGTGACGGACGGTGGCGGTAGAGAGCCATGAAGTATGCCATCTGTGCCGACAGCTTGTCGGTCATCATCACCTCGCGGCCTCCGGTCTCGTTGAGCACGGACACCTCCACGCCGTTGCCGAAGGTGGAGCGGCCTTCCACGAGTATGGCATCGACGTTCTCTATGTATGCCCCGTCGCCGATGGTGTAGTTGGCGATGTAGTTGTGTACGTTGTTGATGTAGCAGTTGTTGCCGATGGTGACGTTGTGCAGGGCGACGTTGCTCAGTCCGGCTTCCTGCCTCACTCCTCCGGGCATGGTGAAAGCACCTGCCAGGACACCTATCTTCACCTCGCCGGAGAAGCGCACGTGGTGCAGGCGGCCGGCATCAAAGCCCTCGGTGGCCACCGTCACGTCGCTCCACGATGCGGCAGAGCAGCCTGCCGCCGTCAGCGTCTTGATTTCGTCAGTTGTCAGATTCCTGTATTCCATAGTCTTCATCTTCTGTCTGTGGATATAAAAAGTCATTGTACGGATATTTTTGGACGTGAAGCTGGCGCACCTTCTTGTACATCTCGTCGCGCAGTTCGTCGATGTTCTGCCTGTCCGTTGCCGAGATGAAGATGCAGTTGTCCTCCATCTTCGCCATCCATGTGTGCATCAGTTCGTCGAGCGGGATGTTCTCCCGAGTGCGCGGCGTCAGGTCGTCGGGGTCTTTCCGGACGAAGTGATAGGCATCGATCTTGTTGAACACCAGTATCGTGGGTTTGCCGGCGGCATCGATGTCGGCCAGCGTGCGGTTGACCACGTCTATCTGTTCCTCGAAGTCGGGATGGCTGATGTCCACCACGTGGATCAGCAGGTCTGCCTCGCGCACTTCGTCCAGCGTGGACTTGAACGAGTCCACGAGGTCGGTCGGCAGCTTGCGAATGAAGCCGACGGTGTCGCACAGCAGGAACGGGAGGTTGTCTATGACGACCTTGCGCACGGTCGTGTCGAGCGTGGCAAACAGTTTGTTCTCGGCAAAGACATCGCTCTTGCTGAGCAGCGTCATCAGCGTGGACTTCCCCACGTTGGTATATCCCACCAGTGCCACACGTATCAGCCGTCCTCGGTTCTTGCGCTGCGTGGACATCTGCCGGTCAATGTCGGCAAGCCGTTGCTTCAGCAGCGACATGCGGTTCAGGATGATGCGGCGGTCCATCTCCAGCTGTGTCTCGCCGGGGCCGCGCAGTCCCACGCTGCCTTTTCCGCCGCCGGCACCCGAGCCGCCGCCCTGCCGCTCGAGGTGTGTCCACAGACGTTGCAGTCGCGGCAGCATGTACTTGTACTGCGCCAGTTCGACCTGCGTCTTGGCACTCGACGTGCGTGCCCTCATGGCAAAGATGTCGAGAATCAGCGACGTGCGGTCCAGTATCTTTATGCCCAGCTCTTTCTCGATGTTGCGTATCTGCTTTGCCGACAGCTCATCGTCGAATATGGCCATGCCGACCTCGCGCTCGGCATCTTCCTCCATCTTTATATATTCCTTTATCTCACGGAGCTTGCCCTCGCCGACGTAGGTCACGGAGTTGGCCTGCGGCAGTCTCTGCGTGAAGCGTTTCACGACCACGGCTCCTGCGGTCTCGGCCAGGAACGCCAGCTCGTCAAGATATTCCTGTGTCTTGGCCTCGTTCTGGCGGTTTGTCGTCAAGCCCACAAGCACTGCCGTTTCGGCTTTTGCTTCCGATATAACGAATTCCTTCATTCAGTCAGATATATATATGTATGTATTCCCCTGTGTGCGTGTCCTTGTCCCGTCAGTCCTTCAGCAGGAACTTGCGGCGCGACTCGATGATGTCGTCGAAGTTGCTGACCGCCCAGTCCAGCAGGTTGTCTATCAGCGGCAGCAGGCTGCGCCCCTTGTCCGACAGCGTGTATTCCACCCTCGGCGGCACCTCGGGATATGCCTTGCGCAGCACCAGGCCGTCGGCCTCGAGCATCTTCAGCGTCGCCGCCAGCATCTTCTGCGATATGTCGGGGACACTGCGCTGCAGCTCCTTGAACCTCATGCACCCGCCGTGATGCAGCGTGAAGAGCACCAGCATGGACCACTTGTCGCCGACGCGCGACAGCACATTGCGCACGGGACAGTCCGGAAAAAGGCGGTCCCGTATTTCAACTCTGTTCATCTTCTTCTTTCCTTTCGTTTGTTCCACCGCCGCGCCACGGCACAGCGGTTACTGCACAAAAGTAAGCGTTATGCACAACACCGCCAACACTTGCC
>CAVDAU010000026.1:1980-16090 GCA_963607015.1 Streptococcaceae bacterium | reverse complement strand
TCCTCGGCAAACTTAGAGAGGTACACACGCCACGGGATCCGGATAAATGAAAGGATAGTGCTGGTGATATGGCTGTTTTGCAATCTCCGGTTTGCAATAAAAGAATTTTGATATACCTTTGCCATCAGTAAGGAAGACGGGAGTTTATGGACAAATTCTACAGGACACACGCCTATTTGGTCGAACATACCGACGTGCCGGTGCGCCGCGAGCTGATGGAGCAGATAGACTGGAACCATCCGCTGATAGGTATTAAAGGTACGCGCGGGGTGGGGAAGACCACGTTCCTGCTGCAATATGCCAAGGAGAAGTTCGGCACGGACCGATCCTGCCTGTATATAAACATGAACAACCTCTACTTCAGCACCCACAGTCTCTATGATTTCGCCGCCGGCTTCGTGCGCGAGGGCGGTCGCGTGCTGCTCATCGACCAGATATTCAAGCATCAGGGCTATGCCGCAGAGCTACGTCAGTGTCACGACCTGCTGCCGGAACTGAAGATTGTCTTCACCGGTTCGTCGGTGATGGACCTGGAGAGCCGCGAGGAGAGTCCCGAGATATGTGACATCATCAGGAGCTACAACCTGCGCGGCTTTTCGTTTCGCGAGTACCTGAACCTACAGGCAGGGACTGCGTTCGGATCATGCACGCTGCATGACGTGCTGGAACACCACGAGGAAATGGCACGCGAGGTGACGGCAAAGGTGCATCCGCAGGAGTATCTGCAGGACTATATCCACCACGGTTTCTACCCCTTCTTCCTCGAGAAGAGCAACTTCTCGGAGAACCTGCTCAAGACCATGAACATGATGGTTGAGGTGGACATACTGCTGATCAAACAAATCGAACTGAAATATCTGTCGAAGATCAAAAAGTTGCTATATTTGCTGTCCGCCGACGGCTCTAAAGCTCCTAACGTCAGCCTGCTGGCGACGGAGATAGAGACATCGCGGGCGACGGTGATGAACTATATCAAATACCTGCAGGACGCGCGGCTCATCAACATGGTCTATCAGGAGGGCGAGAGCTTCCCCAAGAAGCCGGTGACGATACTGCCGCACAACACCAATTTGATATACTGCATCTACCCCGTGAGGACAGAAGAGCAGTATGTGCTCGACACCTTCTTCGTCAACAACCTGTGGGGCAACGGCAGCATAAGTGCGGGCGACAAGCGTTGCTCGTTCGTCGTCGACGGGGACTTGCGCTTCAAGCTGTGCTGCGACGGAGCGAAGATAAGGAAGGACACCGATGCCATCTGCGTGATGCACAACGAGGAGGTCGGACACAAGGACAGGATACCGCTGTGGATGTTCGGCTTCCTGTATTAAAGAGAGAGCATAATAAATACATTCATTCATTATAAAAACACCAATTATGGCTAAAGAGAAAAAATTCATTACTTGTGATGGAAACACAGCCGCAGCCCATGTATCGTACATGTTTACGGAGGTTGCTGCCATCTACCCCATCACCCCGTCGTCTCCCATGGCAGAGCATGTGGACGAGTGGGCTGCTGCCGGCCGCAAGAACATGTTCGGCGAGACGGTGTCGGTTCAGGAAATGCAATCCGAAGGCGGTGCTGCCGGAGCGGTGCACGGATCGCTGCAGGCCGGTGCGCTGACATCGACGTACACAGCATCGCAGGGCTTGCTGCTGATGATACCCAACATGTATAAGATTGCCGGTGAGCTGCTGCCATGCGTCTTCAATGTCACGGCACGCACGCTGGCTACACACGCCCTCTGCATCTTCGGCGACCATCAGGATGTGATGGCATGCCGCCAGACGGGCTTCGCCATGTTCTGCTCCGGTTCGGTGCAGGAAGTCATGGATCTTTCTGCCGTTCCTTACCTCTCCACCCTGGAGAGCGAGGTGCCGTTCATCAACTTCTTCGACGGCTTCCGCACATCTCACGAATACCACAAGATTGAGGAGGTCGACCAAGAAGACATCCGTCCGCTGGTCAACCCCGACTGGATCAAGCGTTTCCGCGACCGTGCCATGAGCCCCGAGCGTCCCGACACGCGCGGCACAGCCGAGAACCCCGAAACATTCTTCACACACCGCGAGGCCTGCAACAAGCACTATGACGCAGTGCCTGAAATCGTGGAGAAGCACCTTGCCGAGATAAGCAAGATCACCGGCCGCGAGTATCACCTCTTCAACTACTACGGTGCACCCGATGCCGAGAACATCATCGTGCTGATGGGTTCCGCCACGGAGGCTGCACGCGAGGCCATCGACTACCTGACCAAGCAGGGCAAGAAGGTCGGCATGGTTGCCGTACACCTGTATCGCCCGTTCAGCGTGGAGGCCATCCGCAAGGCCATCCCCGACACAGTGAAGCGCATCGCCGTGCTCGACCGCACGAAAGAACCCGGAGCAGAAGGCGAGCCTCTGTATCTCGATGTCAAGAGTGCACTCTATGACGATCCGCGCAAACCGCTCATCGTCGGCGGACGCTACGGCCTCGGATCTTCGGACACCACACCTGCCAAGATCATCTCCGTCTTCAACAACCTCGAGCTGCCGACACCGAAGAACCACTTCACCGTGGGCATCATCGACGACGTGACATTCACATCGCTTCCCGAGGTGCAGGAGATACCGATGGGCGGCGAGGGACTGTTTGAGGCCAAGTTCTACGGCCTGGGTTCCGACGGTACGGTGGGTGCCAACAAGAATTCCGTGCAGATCATAGGCAACAACACCGACAAATACTGTCAGGCATACTTCTCCTACGACTCGAAGAAGTCAGGAGGCTTCACCTGCTCTCACCTGCGCTTCGGCGACGAGCCAATCCACAGCGCATATCAGGTCAACACGCCCAACTTCGTGGCTTGCCACGTTCAGGCATACCTGCACATGTATGACGTGACACGCGGTCTGCGCGACAACGGCACGTTCCTGCTCAACACCATCTTCGACGGCGAGGAGCTTGTCAACTTCATGCCTAACAAGGTCAAGCGTTACTTCGCACGGCACAACATCACGGTCTACTATATCAACGCGACGAAGATAGGACAGGAGATAGGCTTGGGCAACCGCACGAACACCATCCTGCAGTCCGCTTTCTTCCGCATCACCGAGGTCATCCCCGTGGATCTTGCCGTGGAGCAGATGAAGAAGTTCATCGTCAAGTCCTACGGCAACAAGGGCGAGGACGTGGTCAACAAGAACTATGCGGCAGTCGACAACGGCAGCAAGTACAAGAAGCTGACGGTTGACCCTGCATGGGCAAACCTGCCCGACGATGCAGCCGTAGAGGACGATGCACCCGCTTTCGTTAAGGAGATTGTGCGCCCGATGAATGCACAGGTCGGCGACCTGCTGAAGGTGAGCGACTTCGTGAAGTACGACACGACCGACGGCAAGTGGCAGTCAGGAACAGCCGCCTACGACAAGCGCGGCGTTGAGGCTTTCGTTCCCGTCTGGAACGCCGAGAACTGCATACAGTGCAACAAGTGTGCCTTCTGCTGTCCTCACGGCTGTATCCGTCCGTTCGTCCTTGACGAGGAAGAGGCCAAGGGCTTCGGCGCAGCCGTCATCGACATCAAGGCTCCGAAGGCACTCAGCGGGATGAAGTTCCGCATCGAGACCTCCGTGCTCGACTGCCTCGGCTGCGGCAACTGTGCCGACGTCTGCCCGGGCAAGAAGGGCGAGAAGGCTCTGACCATGGTGCCGTTCGATCCGGACGATGCCGCCATGAAGCAGGAAGCGGAGAACTGGCAGTACCTCGTCAAGAACGTCAAGTCAAAGCAGGACCTCGTGGACATCAGGCAGAACGCCAAGAACTCGCAGTTCGCACAGACGCTGTTCGAGTTCTCCGGCGCATGCACGGGCTGCGGCGAGACACCTTATGTGAAGCTCATCAGCCAGCTGTTCGGCGACCGCGAGATGCTCGCCAACGCCACCGGCTGCTCTTCAATCTACTCGGCTTCCGTGCCTTCGACTCCTTACTGCAAGAACGAGAAGGGTCAGGGACCGGCATTCAACAACTCCCTGTTCGAGGACTTCTGCGAGTTCGGCCTCGGCATGGCTCTTGCCAACAAGAAGATGAAGCAGCGCATCACGATGTTGCTCAATCAGGCCATCGACAACGAGAACGCTCCTGCCGAACTGAAGGAAGCTGCCAAGGAATGGATAGCAGGCAAGGACGATGCCGACGCATCCAAGGCCGCTGCCGCGAAGCTGAAGCCGCTGATTGCAGGCGGAGCAGAGAAGGGCTGCCCGATTTGCACGGAACTGAAGACCCTCGACCACTACCTCGTGAAGCGCAGCCAGTGGATCATCGGCGGTGACGGTGCGTCCTACGACATCGGCTACGGCGGTCTTGACCACGTGCTCTCCACGGGCGAGGACATCAACATCCTCGTGCTCGACACCGAGGTCTACTCCAACACCGGAGGACAGTCGTCGAAGTCGACACCGCTCGGAGCCATCGCACAGTTTGCCGCCAGCGGCAAGCGCGTCAGCAAGAAAGACCTGGGCCTGATGGAGACCACCTACGGCTACGTCTACGTGGCTCAGATCGCAATGGGTGCCAACAACGAGCAGACGCTCAAGGCCATCCGCGAGGCAGAGGCATATCCGGGTCCGTCGCTCATCATCGCCTACGCACCGTGTATCAACCACGGCATCAAGGGCACGAAGACCGACAAGCGCGGCATGGGACGCTCGCAGTATGAGGAGGCACTGGCCGTCGAGTGCGGCTACTGGCACCTGTGGCGTTACAACCCGCTGAACGCCAAGGAGGGCAAGAACCCGTTCACCCTCGACTCAAAGGCTCCGCAGTGGGAGAAGTTCCACGACTACCTCATGGGCGAGGTTCGCTTCGCGTCGCTCAAGAAGCAGTTCGCAGCCGAGGCAGAGGAAATCTTTGCCGAGACCGAGAAGAGCGCGAAACGCCGCTACCAGTCCTACGTCCGCAAGAGTCAGGAAGACTGGAGCGAGATCATCTAAAGAGAGAGTAGCCGCGCTTGCCATGTGCAGGCGCAGCCTCTGAACATCAGCGTAGAGCCGGATGCCGCCGAAGGCATCCGGCTCTACTTGTCTTCTTTACTCGAGTACATCGCGCTGTGTACCGAGGTGTAATGATTTTTTACTACATTTGCCCCGCCAATTGTAAAATATAACCTTAAAACCCATTGGAGTAATGAAGGAGAAGATACCTTACAAGATCTACTTGTCGGAGGAAGAGATCCCGACACAGTGGTACAACGTGCGGGCAGACATGAAGAACAAGCCTGCGCCGCTGCTCAACCCCGCCACAGGCGCGCCGTTGACGCTGGAAGAGATGGAGCCGATTTTCTGCACCGAGTTGTGCAAACAGGAGATAGACAACGACACCCGATGGTTTGACATCCCGCAGGAGATAGTGGACTTCTACAAGATGTACCGCCCCTCGCCGCTCGTGCGCGCCTACTTCCTCGAGGAGGCTCTCGGCACGCCGGCGAAGATCTACTATAAGTTCGAGGGCAACAACACGTCGGGCAGCCACAAGCTGAACTCCGCCATCGCGCAGGCCTACTATGCCAAGATGCAGGGACTGAAGGGCGTCACCACCGAGACCGGTGCCGGACAGTGGGGCACGGCTCTGAGCATGGCGTGCGCCTTCTTCGGCCTGGACTGCAAGGTCTACATGGTCAAGGTGTCCTATGAGCAGAAGCCCTTCCGCCGCGAGGTGATGCGCACCTACGGGGCAAGCGTCACGCCCTCGCCAAGCACCACGACCAACGTCGGCCGCAAGATTCTGGCGGAACATCCGAACACCACAGGGTCGCTGGGCTGTGCCATATCGGAGGCTGTGGAAGACGCAGTGTCGCACGAGGGCTACCGCTACGTGCTCGGATCGGTGCTCAACCAGGTGCTGCTTCACCAGACGGTCATCGGCCTGGAGACGAAGAAGGCTCTTGACAAATACGGCATCAAGCCGGACATCATCATAGGCTGTGCCGGCGGCGGCTCCAACCTCGGAGGTCTCATCAGCCCGTTTGTCGGCGAGAAGCTGCGCGGCGAGGCCGACTACCGCATCATAGCCGTGGAGCCTGCGTCATGCCCCAGCTTCACGCGCGGCAAGTTCGCCTACGACTTCTGCGACACCGGCATGATCTGTCCGCTTGCCAAGATGTACACCCTGGGCAGCCAGTTCATGCCGTCGCCGAACCATGCCGGCGGACTGCGCTTCCACGGCATGAGCACCATCCTGTCGCAGCTCTATCACGACGGACTGATGGAGGCACGCGCCGTGGAGCAGACATCGGTGTTTCAGGCCGCAGAGCTGTTTGCCCGCACCGAAGGCACACTGCCTGCTCCGGAGAGCAGCCATGCCATACGCGTGGCCGTGGACGAAGCACTCCGGTGCAAGGAGACGGGCGAGGCGAAGACCATCGTCTTCGGTCTGACAGGCACGGGCTACTTCGACCTCACTGCCTACGAGCAGTTCAACAACGGTACGATGACCGACTCCGTTCCCACCGACGAGCAGCTGCAGGAGAGCTTTGCCAAGCTGCCGCAGGTCAAGGCGGAGTAAAGCGGCTGCGTAAACAGAATGTCCATAAATAGCAAAGCCGTGACACGCATGCGTGTGTCACGGCTTTGTTGTGTATGGGGCTTTGTTGTGCCTGCGGGCTACCCCGGCCGTTACTTCTCGGGAGTCTGTGCCAGTGTGGCAACGAGGAAGTCGAAGAACTTCTGCGAGCTTGGAATGTTGGCACGCTCGTTAGGCGTGTGGGGCGACTGCAGTGTGGGGCCGAAGGAAATCATGTCCATGTCGGGATAGATGGCTCCGATGATGCCGCACTCCAGTCCGGCGTGTATCACCTTCACCAGTGGCTTCTTGCCGAACTGCTGTTCGTAGCTTGCGACCATGGCCTTGAGTATCGGCGACTCGACGTTGGGCTGCCATCCCGAGTAGCCGCCCTTGAACTCCGTCTTCATGCCTGCCATGCTGAAGCACGACGCGAGGCAGTCGGCGAGATAGTCCTTCATGTCGTCGTTAGAGCTGCGTGCCAGTATCTGGAACTCCGCGTTGCCGTCGGCGATGTTGACGATGGCGAGGTTTGACGATGTCTCCACGGTGTCGGGCACTGTGGGGATGTAGCGCACCACGCCGTCGTGGCAAGCCATCAGAGCGTCGATGAGGTTGTCCTGAACCTCCACCGGCACAATGCCCTCGGGCATCGGGGCATCCTCGAGCTTCAGGGATATGCCGCTCTCTATCGGTGCGTACTCCTTGTTGAGCTGCTCCTCATATTCCTTTATATATGTATTGAGTTCGGCAACGTCGTCGGGGCTGACCATTATGACGGCTTCGCCCTCGCGGGGAATGGCGTTGCGCATGTTGCCTCCGTGGAAGGCCGCGAGCTGTGAGTCGAACTCGACAAGCACGTCGTGGACAACGCGCGTCAGCACCTTCACGCCGTTTGCGCGTCCCTCGCAAATCTCCATGCCCGAGTGTCCGCCGCGCAGTCCCTTGAGCACGATCTTCTTTGCCGTCAGATCCTTGGCAGGCTCTGCCTCCTTATACTGCATGGTGGCAATGATGTCCAGTCCGCCGGCACAGCCGATGTACAGCTCGCCCTCGCTTTCGGAGTCGAGGTTGAGCAGTATGTCGCCCTTCAGCGTGTCGGGCTTCAGGCTGAAAGCTCCGTACATTCCCGTCTCCTCGTCGCGCGTGATCAGGGCTTCGAGAGGTCCGTGCTTGATGGTCTTCGACTCGAGCACAGCCATGATGGCAGCCACGCCCAGTCCGTCGTCGGCACCGAGTGTGGTTCCCTTGGCACGCAGCCACTCGCCGTCGACCCAAGTCTCGATGGGGTCTTTGGTGAAGTCGTGCTCCACGTCGGCAACCTTCTGCGGCACCATGTCCATGTGAGCCTGCAGTATCACGCCCTTGCGGTTCTCCATTCCCGGAGTGGCGGGCTTGCGGATGACGACGTTGCCGGCATTGTCTGTGAACGACTCCAGTCCCAGGTTCTTTCCGAAAGCCACGAGGAAGTCGCTCACCTGCTCGGTGTGTCCCGACGGGCGCGGTATCTGCGTCAACGAATAGAAGTTTCTCCAAAGCTCCTGCGGAGCCAAATCCTTAATTGTACTCATAAGCCTGTCTATTATTTTGGTTTGTTGCATATTAATATGTGCGAATATACGGACATTCCGCAACATTATCAGTCCGCCGCACGAACATATTTTCTTGGCGGGCGGAAAATCCGCGGACGTTCAACCACAGCATCTATGGACGTACAGCCACAACTCTATGGACGTACAGCCACAAATCCGTGGACGTACAGCCACAGAAACTGTGGACGTACAGCCACAGAAACTGTGGACGTACAGCCACAGAAACTCCGCTTTTTGCTTGTATCCCGAAAAAGTTTTACATTTGTGCGGTTACGATACCGGACGCTATGCCTTATATCTTGAGAATACTATTGACACTGAACGTGCTGTTCCTGCTCCATTGGACGGCCGTGCTGGCGCAGCCCAATGCCACGCAGCGGGTGACGGATATGCAGGCCGGCATCCGGTACAACGAAAGCATATACCTCGTATCCAACTATTCTGCCGTCAACACAAACACCGAAATCCGCGAAGACCTGACAGTCGAGGAGCTGCTGCGACGGTCGGTGGAGGGCTTCTACTTCTACCTGCGGCACAACGACAAGAGCGGCGGCGTTGAGGTGCGCCGTCCCGACGGCACATTCACGGACTTCAGACCCGTGCTGGACGACATCCGCCTGGCTCTTGAGCGCGATTCGCTGAAGTTTGTCACGCTGTTCCTCGATTTCAATATCGACATTGAACTGAGCGACATTTTCAGCAGCAGCGGACTGGCAGACATGGTGGCAGTCCACAAGGAAGGCGAAAACTGGCCGTTGCTGTCCGATGCCGTGAAGGACAACAAGCGGCTCACCATATTCGAAGTGACAAAACACGTGAACAGTCCGGCGTGGATGAACGTGATGGACGATTTCGTGGAGCACACCGACCGCTCGTGGGGCAACTACAGCCGCCTGCCCGAGCCGAGCGACCGCAAGCTGAAGAACAGCCTCTCGCTCTTCGACGGCTACCGCATGCTGATGAACCGGAATTTCAGCAGCGACGACATCACCGAGATGGCGCGGCACACGCCCTACTTCATAGAGAGCTTCCGCGAATACTGGGTCAATGACGGGCGGTTGCCGAACTTCATACTGACAGACAAGTACTATTCGTGGATGGAGACCTTGCTCCGCACCCTGCGGAACTACGACATGGTGTACGGACTGGTGACGAGCGGCAACGAGCCGATAGCCTACGTGAACTGGGACGAGATGTCGAACGCCACGACCGGCACATTCTGCTTCCCGCTGGAACGCGGAGCGGAACTGATGTTGGCACCTTCAGTGCCCGGCTACACCGTGGAGCCGCAGAAGGTCTATGCCAAGAGCGAAGGCCGGAGGACATACGTCAGTGCCTTCAGAGCCACGCCGACGGAGATAGGCAAGGACATAGAGCTGTATCTGACGTTCGACAGCGACGAACCCGAAGACAAGTCCGCGAGACGGCGCAAGGTGAGCGCGGACAACGTGTCTGCCAACTTCGAGACCACACGCGGCCGCTACTATGTGTTCGGCAGTGACTCGCGCATAAGCCTGCCGCCGGCATCGGAGATGAACATACGCGACCATGACTTCACCATGAGTGCATGGGTCAAGATTCCCGAATACCTCCCCGAGAAAGACGACTACTGCGTGATCGGAGCACGCAACAACGCCTACCAGCACGGCCTGCACTTGGTGATACGCAACCAAAAGCCGTTCATGGGGTTCTTCAACAACGACCTTCAGGGCAACACGACCATCGAGGCGGGCAGATGGTATAATATAATATGGAGATACAACAAGAGCAACGGCGAGCAAGCCATCTATGTGGACGGCAAGTTGGATGCCGTGTCGACAGGCCGTCCTCCGTATATGGGCAGCGACTCGCTCTATGTGGGGTACAACCAGAACCGGCTGTCTAACTTCGTCGGCATGCTGGACAACGTTTGTATATGGTCGCGCGTGTTGAGCGAAAAAGAGATTCTCGGCATAAGCAATCAGATAATCGACATAAGCGTGGCAGGCAAGCCCGCCGGTCGCCGCACGGCCAACATCCTGCTTACGCTGGGTGCCGTAGCCTTGGTCTTTACCGCCTTGTGGACGATATTGGTGCACCGGATGCACGTGTCGCAACGGAAGAAAGCGGCGGAATCCATTGCACCTGATGGGGAAAAGCACAGGAATGATGCAAACGAACCACAGAAAGACGTGGCACAAACCACGGCAAACGGTGCGGACGATGCGCCGGAGGAGAGAGCCGGACACCCGAACTCGATAATGCTGTTCGGCGACTTCTGCGTGCTCGACAAGGACGGCGAAGACATAACGCAGTTGTTCACGCCAAAGCTGAAGCAACTGTTCATCTTGCTGTTGCTCTATTCCACAAAAGGCTATTCGGGCATTTCCGGTAGCGACATCAGTGATGCCATCTGGGGCGACCGCGACAGCAAGAACATACGCAGCTTGCGCAGCGTGTCCATGTTGAAACTGCGCAAAATCCTCGATCGCATGGACAAGGTCGAGGTCTGCTATGTGGGCAACAGATACATACTGCGTTTTGGCGGCGATGTCAGGTGCGACTACATCGTTTGTCTCGACATGATAGAGAGCCGCCGCATAAACACTCTTGATGACTTCAATCGTTTCTACACGATAATAGACAGGGGCGAGATCTTCAAGGACGAGTCGTTCGACTGGCTTGATGACTTCAAGAGCAAGGTTTGCAACTACATAGTGGACACGCTGACGAAGTACATCGGCAAGTATTTGCTTGACAGCGATGCCGAGAAGATCATCCGTATTGCCAACCAAATCTTGCTCAACGACCCGTGCAACGAAGAAGCCCTGCGCTACAAGATAGCAGCCTTGATAAGGCAGAACAACACCAAGAGTGCGCGATATACATATCAGAAGTTCTGCTCACTGTACTTGAAAATGTACGGCGAAGACTACGGCATGAGCTTTGAACAGATCTCCGGAGCGACATCGGAGACGCGGGACGAAGACAATGATGAAGAAAAAAGCTGAAGAAAACGTAAAATGTTTTCTCGGTGTGTATCAGGCAGATGCGACATAAATTAGCCGCAAGTTAGTCGCGCCTTAATTGGCCTTTTGACGGGTTTTAGGTTTAGGTTTACGCACATGTTTTTACTTTGTGAACGCTTTGTATAGCAGTGAAGAACTTAGTTCAAAATAACCTTTTTAAATTCTAAAACACCATGAGTAAAGAAGAATCAAAGATGAAATTCTCCCGCAGGAGTTTCATGAAGACAGGAGCAGCCGCTGTTGCGGGCTTCACAATTGCTCCTAACGTGATTTTGGGCAAGACCCACGGACACACACCTCCAAGCGATCAAATCAACATTGCCGGTATCGGTTTCGGTAGCCAGGGTGGTGGTGACCTCCAGAACATCATGTCGCCCGAAGTAGAGGTTAAGGAGCGCAGCTCCGGCATGAAGTATGCTTCAATGCAGCCGTATGCCGGCATACAGCAGAAGCGCGAACGCCGCCAGTCAGACCAGATCCTGCAGATGGGCGACGCACAGAAGGCCAAGAAGCACTTCGCAAACATCTACGCTCTGTGCGATGTGGATACAGAGTATGCTGCATGGATGTTCAACAGCTATCCAAGTGCAAAGCGTTACACGGACTTCCGTGAGATGATTGCCAAGGAGAAGGACATCGACGGATACCTGATTGCCACTCCCGACCACCTGCACGCCATCATCGCCGCTACAGCAATGAAGGCCGGCAAGGCTGTGTTTGTTGAGAAGCCTATGGCAAAGACAATCAAGGAAGTGCGCTATCTGGCAGAGCTGGCAAAGAAGACCGGCGTTGTCACACAGATGGGTAACCAGGGCCACAACATCGAAGGTACATACCAGACCGTTGAGTGGATACGCAGCGGCGTTATCGGCAACGTCAAGGAGGTTCACATGTGGTCGAACCGCCCGATGTGGAAGCAGGGATATTTCGACCGTCCGGCAGGACAGGCCATCCCTCAGCATCTGGACTACGACCTGTGGTTAGGTCCGGCTCCCGAGAAGCCCTACAATCCCAACTGTCTGCACTTCGCATGGCGCGGTCTGTGGGACTATGGTACAGGTGCTATGGGTGACATGGGTGCCCACACGTTCGATGCTCCCATCTGGGCACTCGGCCTTGGCATGCCCGACAAGATTTCGGCTACGACCACTCCTTATAATAATGAGTATCTGCCGCAGTCAGAGCAGGTGCAGTATCACTTCGCGGCACGCGAGGTTCCGTCGCTCGACGGCAAGAAGAAGATCAAGATGCCCGAGGTCAATGTCACATGGTCTGACGGTGGCATCAAGCCTCACCGTCCGTACCAGCTGGAGAACGGCCGCGCACTGCGCGAGTGTCTCTATGTCGGCGACAAGGGCATGATGATGCACGGAACACACGGTGCAAGCCCCGAGCTTGTTCCCGAGAAGCCCGGCTTCAAGGCTCCGGACAAGATTATAGCACGTCCGAAGAACATCTACGAAGACTGGATTGACGCTATCAAGGAAGGCCGCAAGGCAGCCAACGATTTCGAGATTGCATCGAAGCTGACCGAAATCATGTTGCTGACCAACATCGCCGTTGCTGCACAGAACACCAACATCACCCTGGAGTACGACGCAGCGAATATGCGCATCACCAACTGCGAAGAGGCAAACAACTACTTCCACTATGAGTACCGCAAGGGTTGGGAGCTTCCTGAAATCTAAAATCGCGACAGGCAAAAGTAAAAGGAAAGAACAATGAACAAATCAAGACGAGAATTTTTAGGCAAGTCCTTTGCAGCTCTTGGAGCAGTGGCATTGGCACCCTCCCTCTTGAGTTCTTGCTCCGGCAACAAGGACGCATCTGCAGCAGCTGCTGCAGGTGCCGCTCCTGCCAACGGCAATCCGAACTCTGTGTTCAACGGCGTGGCTATAGGCACAATCACCTACAGCTGGCGTTCGATGCCGGGGGGACTGGAAAACGTAGTGAAGTACTGCCATGAGACCGGTATCAGCACCATAGAGCTGATGAGCGATGCTCTTGAGTCATACCTCGGAGCACCCGAAAGCCCCATGATGCGTATCATGCAGGAAGCAAGAAAGAACCAGCCGCAACAGCCGGCAGGCGGTGCACCAGGCGGTGCTCCCGGTCCTATGCGCAGGCCGTCGTTCACTCCGGAACAGCAGGCAGAGATAGACAAGTACAATGCCGATGTGAAGGCATGGCGTATCAACGTAGACATGGACAAGGTCGCTCAGGCTAAGAAGTTGCTCGACGACAACGGCATTGAGGCACACATCGTGAAGTTCTCTCCGTCTTCATGGTCGGATGAGGAGATAGACTATGCTTTCATCGTTGCCAAGGCAATGGGCGCAAAGGCTGTTTCCGAGGAAGTGGGTATGGAAATGGCGCAGAAGCTGGCTCCGTTTGCAGAGAAGCACGACATGTATGTCGTTTGCCACCAGCACATGCAGTTTGCCGATCCTGACTTCGACTACGACAAGATACTTGCCGTGTCGCCGCGCATCATGATGAACTTCGACTCCGGACACTTCTTCGGATCGACAGGACGTAACCCCATCGAGATCATCGAGAAGTATCATGACCGCATCTTCAGCATTCACATCAAGGACAAGACAGGTCCCAACACGCAGCCCACGCCCAACACCAATCAGGTCTGGGGACAGGGCGAGATGCCGTTGGAAGAGGTGCTGACATACATCAAGGACAAGAAGTACCCCATCTATTGCGATATAGAGCTGGAGTACGAAGTCAAGCCTTGGTCGGACGCAGTGAAGGAAGTAAGGACGTGCGTCAACTACGCAAAGCGCATACTGCTTCTGCCGTAACCGCCCCCTGAACTATACTGCAAGATTTTCCCGAGCCGGATGCCTCACAACAGGCATCCGGCTCTGTTTTACTTGCCCGAACGGAAAAAATGTTCCGCATTTGCATTGCCGTTAATGTGAATGTGCGTATTTTTACGCGGAGTTGAAGAACTCTTAAAAGCAACT
>CAVDAU010000026.1:0-1970 GCA_963607015.1 Streptococcaceae bacterium | reverse complement strand
CAACTTGTTTAATTAAAATAAAAGCAATCATGGGAAAATCAAACGATTCAATGATGTTCTCTCGCAGGAGCTTCCTCAAGACGGGAGCTGCGGCAATAGCAGGATTTACTATTGCTCCTAACACAATCCTCGGTAAGGCCAACGGTCACACACCTCCAAGCGATCTTCCTAACATCGCTGCAATTGGTGTCGGTAGCCAGGGCGGTGGCGACATTCAGAACATAGCTACACCTGATGTGCCTATCCAGCGCAGAGCTTCAAAGCGCAAGTTCGGTGGATGGACAAACAACCACTATGCAGGACTTGAGCCTAAGAGAGAGGCTCCAAGGGCATCAGACCAGGCCGTACAGATGGGCGATGCAGGCAAGAAAGAGTTCCACCATGCCAACATCTATGCAATCTGCGATGTCGATACCGACTATGCAGAGTACATAATGAACGGCTATCCGAAGGCAAAGCGTTATGTCGACTTCCGCGAGATGCTTGAGAAGGAAAAGAGCATCGACGGTGTATTGATCGGTACTCCTGACCATACGCACGCCATCATCGCAGCTTACGCGATGCTTGCCGGCAAGCACGTGTTCGTTGAGAAGCCTATGGCAAAGACCATTGAGGAAGTCCGCTACTTGAAGGCACTTGCCAAGAAGACGGGTCTCCAGACACAGATGGGTAACCAGGGCCACAACATCGAAGGTACATACAAGACCGTGGAATACATCCGCAGCGGTGCCATCGGCGACGTTAAGGAAGTCCACATGTGGTCAAACCGTCCGGTATGGGCACAGGGTGACATCCAGCGTCCCGCCGGAGAGTCTGTTCCTGCCAACATGAACTACGACTTGTGGTTAGGCCCGGCTCCCGAGAAGCCTTTCAGCGAGCAGACGACACACTTCTTGTGGCGTGGTCTTTGGGACTACGGTACAGGTGCTATGGGTGACATGGGTGCCCACACGTTCGACGCTCCTATCTGGGCACTTGGTCTCGGCATGCCCGACAAGATTCAGGCTACGACAACTCCGTTCAACGACGAGTATCTGCCTATGGGCGAACTCTGCCAGTATCACTTCCCCGCACGCATGGTCGACGGCAAGCAGATGCCTGAAGTCACGGTCTACTGGAGCGATGGTGGCTTGAAACTGCCTCGTCCTTTCGAACTTGAGAAAGACCGTCAGTTGCAGGAGTGCCTCTACATCGGTACAGAGGGCATGATGATGCACGGAACCCACGGAGCTAATCCTGAGTTCATCCCTGCACGTCCGGGATGGACAGAGCCTGCAAAGACATTGCATCGTCCTAACAGCGTTTACGTTGACTGGATTGAGGCAATCAAGGGTGAGCACGATGCAGCCAACAACTTCGAGGTCGCTTCCAAGCTGACCGAGATCATGTTGCTGACCAACATCGCAGTTCTGTCGCAGCAGCGCAACGTCACACTCGAGTACGACGCTGAGAACATGAAGATCACCAACCTTCCGGAGGCCAACCAGTTCTTCACACGCGAATACCGCAAGGGCTGGGAGCTGCCTAAGTTCTAAAGACAAACAGAGGAAAGACAACCTGACACAGGTTGCATTACAGAGAGAGCACGCCATTCTTTTGGCGTGCTCTCTTTTTAGGTATGCTCGGCACGATCATTGTCTAACGGGTGGCTTGTCCGCGTTTCCACTCAATAGCCCGTTCCGTCAACCTGTATTGCTGGCGAGGATGATTAGGACTATCGGGATATTTACGCTCTATAATGTTGTCGGTAAGAGCCGGTATGATGTACGATTGGCTGAAATTCTTTCTATCAGCCAATCCCATTCAAGTTCCTCAATGTTCATAGTCTCCTTACTTCTTAGTCCTCTTCATTTTCTTTCTCCTCACTAAACGCTTTAATCTCGTCGGCAAGGACTTTCTGCAATTTCTCTTTCGGTACTATCAGCTGGTAGTCTGCCACTCCGATAGGCTTTCCCATATCTTCGAGGGCA
>CAVDAU010000025.1:0-16156 GCA_963607015.1 Streptococcaceae bacterium | reverse complement strand
CGCTTAGACCGGGGTTAGGCATGAAATCAGCCTCTCCGAGGCTGTCCTGCATGAAGTCTGCTATACATCATGATAATGTCCACTCATGCAGTGGTGCCTCGAAGAGGTACACATGCCATAGGATATGAAACCCAGCACCACGGCATGATGCACACACTCATAGGATGTGCAACTTCGGAGTGCGCGGCGCACCCTCTTCGGGACACCACGGCATTATGCACACGCTCACAGGATGCGCTGCGTCGTCAGAAGGGCAGGTCGTCGCTGCCGCCTGTGGCTGCGGAGGCAAACGGATCGGCTTCCATAGCCGGCGGGAACGGGGTCTGCTGCTGTGGCTGCGGAGCAGCTGCGGACGGAGCTTGCGTTGCCGGTGTGCGGTCTACCTTCCATGCGCGTATGGAGTTGAACCACTTGTCCTGCCACTGACGGGCATCGATGTCGAACGACACGGTCAGCTCCTCGCCGGGCCGGATGTTAAACTGGCTTATCCTGTCGGCACCGAACACCTCGAAGCACATCTTGCGCGGATATTCTCCGTGGCTCTCGATGACATATTGCTGGGCCTTCCACTCGCTGCCGCTGTTCTTGCTGATACCGGAACGGACGGGCAGTACCTCGATTATCTTTCCTTGAAATTCCATAAAACTGTTTTTTTGAGTCTTGTTTCTATATGCGAAGGTACGACTTTTGGCACAACCGCCATCAGCGTGCCGAGGTTTTTTGCTGCGAAGTGTTGCATATAGAAAAAGACTGCGTATCTTTGTGAATATAACGGGCTGTGTTGCCGCCCGTTGCTGAAAGACTAACATTTATACATAAGAATTATGAAATTTGTAATCTCCAGTGCGGAACTTTCCGCACATCTGCAGACCATAAGCCGCGTGTTGAACTCCAAGAACACGTTGCCGATACTCGACTGTTTCCTGTTTGACGTCCACGGCGACGAGCTGTCGGTGACGGTGTCTGACGGTGAAACGGTGATGACAACCTCTGTGCCTCTCGCCGAGAAGGATGGCGACGGCCGCATAGCCATAACGGCAAGGACACTGCTCGAGGCGTTGCGCGAGGGTGCCGACCAGCCGCTGACATTCAACGTGGACGAAACCACGATGGCAGTGAAGGTGGAGTATCAGAACGGAGAGTACAGTCTGATAGGGCAGAATGCCGATATGTTCCCCGAGATGGGCGACATGGGCGAGGGTGTCACGACGGTGGAGATGGACTCAACGGTGCTGCTGACAGGCATAAACCGCACGTTCTTCGCCATTGCCGACGATGAGCTGCGCCCCGTGATGAACGGCATCTGCTTCGACATAACGACGGAGAACATAACGATGGTGGCATCGGACGGCCACAAGCTGGTGCGCAACCGCACATTTGCCGCCCACGGCAGTGGCAACGCCACATTCATCCTGCCCAAGAAGCCGGCCGGACTGCTCAAGAACATATTGGCCAAGGACGGTGGCACGGTGTCGCTGACATTCGACGACCGCAATGCCGTGATTGAGGTTGACGGCTACAAACTGCGTTGCCGCCTCATCGAGGGCCGTTATCCGAACTACAACTCAGTGATACCGCAGGACAACCCGTACCGCGTCACCGTGGATCGCCAGATACTTATCGGAGCACTGCGCCGCGTGTCGATATTCTCGTCGCAGGCCAGCAGCCTCATCAAACTGGTTCTGGAGCAGGACAAGCTGATGTTGTCGGCACAGGACATTGACTTCTCTACCTCTGCCAAGGAATCGGTCGGCTGTCAGTATGACGGCGCAAACCTGAAAATCGGGTTCAAGGCGACGTTCTTCATTGACATGCTGACAAATATAACTTCGGATGAGATTGTCATAGAGCTGGCAGACCCATCGAGAGCAGGGGTCATCGTGCCGACAAATCAGGAGGAGGACGAAGAACTGCTGATGCTGCTGATGCCGATGATGCTGAACGACTGAACCGAAGAGAGGGAAAGATGAAACTGAACTTGCAAAACCCGCTGGTGTTCTTCGACCTTGAGACCACGGGGACAAACATAATCACGGACCGCATCGTGGAGATTAGTTTCCTGAAGGTGTGGCCAAACGGCAATGAGGAGTCGAAGACCATGCGCATCAACCCCGGGATGCACATCCCCGAGGAGTCTACGGCCGTGCACGGCATAAAGGACGAGGACGTGAAGGACTGTCCCACGTTCAAGGAGGTGGCACGCACGCTGGCTGCCGACATTCAGGGGTGCGACCTCGCGGGGTTCAACTCCAACCGCTTTGACATTCCGCTGCTGGCGGAGGAATTCATTCGTGCCGGCGTGGACATAGACCTTACGCGCCACCGCTTCATCGACGTGCAGGTCATATTCCACAAGATGGAGCAGCGCACGCTGTCGGCGGCATATCAGTTCTACTGCGGCAAGAACCTCGACGATGCCCACACCGCCGAGGGTGACACGCGCGCCACATACGAGGTGCTGAAAGCACAGCTCGACCGCTATCCGCAGTTGAAGAACGACGTGCAGTCGCTGTCGACATTCTCGTCGTTCACGCGCAATGTGGACTTTGCCGGCCGCATGATATACAACGACAAGGGCGAGGAAGTGTTCAACTTCGGCAAGTACAAGGGGCAGGTGGTGACGGAGGTGCTGAAGCGCGACCCGGGATACTACGGCTGGATACAGAGCAGCGACTTCTCGCTGAATACCAAAGCAGTGCTGACGCGCATCCGTGTGCGTGAGTTCGGCAAGAAATGAGCGGGTGCACATGTTGCTGTCTGTCGACATTACGAATTACGCGCTGATTGACAAGCTGCACATAGACCTTGAGGCGGGGTTCACCGTCATAACGGGCGAGACCGGAGCCGGCAAGTCGATTGTGCTCGATGCTCTGAACCTGCTGCTCGGACAGCGTGCCGACATCAAATCCATAAGGGAGGGCGAACGCAAGTGCGTCATCGAGGGACGCTTCGACGTAGGCGGATTCGGCCTCAAGCCTTTCTTCGACGACAACGATTTGGACTATGACGACGAGGCAATCCTGCGGCGCGAGGTGTACGACACCGGCAAGAGCCGCGCTTTCGTCAACGATGTGCCTGTGTCGCTTGCGGTGATGAAGGAACTTGGTTCACGACTAATCGACATACACTCTCAGAATCAGAATCTGCAGCTCAGCAGCGAAGACTTCCAGACGGACATACTCGACACTGTGGCAGAAGACGGCAATGAATTGCAGGAGCTGCACGAGGCATACCGTAACTGGAAGGAAGCCAACCGCGAGCTGTGCGAGCTGAGAGACCGTGTGGAGAAGAGCAGGAGCGAGGAGGAATATCTGACATTCCAGCTGACGCAGCTACAGGACGCGCGACTGCGCGACGGCGAGCAGGAGGAGCTGGAACAGGAGGAGGACATGCTGGGGCATGCCGAGGAGATAAAGCAAAACCTGTATAAGGCCGCACGCCTGTTCTCGTCGGACGACCGAGGTCTGTTGTCGGATCTGCGCGAATGTTGTGGTCTGCTGGCCGACATCGGACAAGTGTATGCTCCCGCAAAAGAGCTGCACGCACGCATGGAAAGCTCGCTCGTCGAGCTGAAGGATGTGGACTACGAACTGGAGGCGATGGAGGAGGATGTGGAATACAATCCGGAACGCCTGCAGGCTGTGACAGACAGACTGAACCTGATATACTCCTTACAGCAAAAACACCATCTCCGGACCGTTGCGGAACTGCTGGACTTGCAGGGCGACATGGAGCGCAAACTTTCCGAGATAACATCGGCAGACGACCGCATAGACGAGCTGCAACAGCGTGTCGGCCATCTGCGCCGCATGCTGGAAGAGCGGGCAGCCGTCGTAACCGCAAGGCGCAAGTCGGCGGCAACGTCAATGCAGCAGGCCATTACCGACAGTCTCGTGGAGCTTGGCATGCCGAACGTGCGCTTCGGCGTGGAGGTGTCGCCGAGGATGGATATAGGTTCCAACGGTGCGGACAACGTCTGCTTCCTGTTCTCGGCGAACAAGAGCACACGCCTGCAGCCGCTGCGTGAGGTTGCGTCGGGCGGAGAGCTGTCGCGCGTCATGCTGGCAGTGAAGGCGTTGGCGGCACAACTGAAGCAGATGCCCGTCATCGTGTTCGACGAGATTGACACCGGCGTATCGGGCGAGATTGCGGCACGTATGGCTGCCATGATGGAAAGCATGAGCCGCAACGGACGGCAGGTCATCTGCATCACCCATCTGCCGCAGATTGCCGCCAAGGGCACAGCACATTTCCGCGTCTACAAGCAGGAAAGCGGACACGGCACCGTGAGCCGCATGCAGAAGTTGGATCACGACGGACGTGTGAACGAAATTGCACAAATGCTGAGCGGCACTGCCGTGACAGAGGCCGCACTGAACAATGCGCGGACGCTGTTGGACAACGGATAGAAACGAAAGAAACCAAGAGATTTTTATTAACGGATGAAGACAAGATTACTGTTACTTATAGCATTGGCAGCGTGCCTCGTGCAGACTGCCGCTGCCCAGACACCACGGTGGGCAAACAAAGCCAGGCAGGCTGTGTTCTCAGTCATCACCTACGATGCTGCCGACAAGCTGCTGGGCACAGGCAACGGATTCTATATCGCAGCCGACGGCACCGCACTGTCGGACTATATGCTGTTTCGCGGAGCAGTGCGTGCGGAGGTGATCGGTTCTGACGGCAAGACGTATCCGGTTGCGGAGATTCTCGGTGCCAACGAAATCTACGACGTGGTGAAGTTCCGCGTCGGGACGACATCGGAATGTCCGTCGTTGCAGTTGGCGGAGAAGGCTCCCGCTGTCGGTGAGCGCGTGTATCTGCTGCCTTACTCCACACAGCAGAGCGGCGACATCGTGCAGGGAAAGGTCAGTGAAGAGACGAAGATAGAGACCTCATACGGATACTACACTTTAGACATGACGCTGCGCGACAAGATGGCCAGCTGTCCGTTGGTGAATGTCGAAGGGCAGGTGTTTGGCATTGCGCAGCTCCCGTCATCGGCAGACGACAGCAGCAAGAACACCTGCTATGCCCTCGATGCACGCTTCGGTGCGGCTTTGGGCATCAGCGCACTGTCGCTGAACGACGGTTCGCTGAACGGCATAGGCATCAAGAAAGGACTGCCGGAGACTGAAAGCCAGGCCTTGGTGATGCTGTATGTGGCATCGACCAATGCCGGTACGGCAGACTACAGCGTGATGCTGGACGATTTCATCAAGAAATTCCCTGACTCGGCAGACGGGTATCTGCGGCGTGCGCAGTTCCGCTTCTCACAGCCGGAGGCCGATATGCAGCCCATCGAGGCCGATATGCAGGAGGCCATAGGTCGTGCCGATGACGACAACCGTGCCGACGTGCTCTATCAGTGTGCGAACATCGTGTACAACTACTGCCTGCTGTCTGCGGACAAGCCATACGGAGATTGGACGTGGGACAAGGCTTTGGACCTCGTGAAGCAGGCTGAAGCCATCAGCGCAACGCCTGTCTACAGCCAGCTGGAAGGCGACATCTGCTTTGCCAAGCAGGACTATGCCGCAGCGTATGCAGCCTTCGAGAAGGTGAATAGCTCGAACATCGCTTCTGCAAGCTCCTACTACAGTGCGGCGCACAGCAAAGAGCTGATGCAGGCTCCCGTGGAGGAGGTTGTGGCACTGATGGACAGCTGCTTGAACACTTTCGGGAAACCATACACTCAGTCTGCCGCCCCTTATCTGCTGGAACGCGCACGCATCTATATGCAGGCGAACATGGCACGTCCTGCCATGCTGGATTACGAGGAGTATTATAAGGTGGTGAACGGGCAGGTGAATGATGTCTTCTATCAACTGCGCGGACAGGCCGAACTCCGTGCGCGTGCTTACCGGCGTGCGCTGGACGACTATCAGCGTGCCATTGAGATGAATCCCGAAGAGGCGACCTACAGAGCCGAACTGGCTGCGGTGCACATCACCGTGGGGCAATACGAGGAAGCTGTCAGCGTGCTCGACGAAGCCATGAAGCGCAATCCCAACTATGCCGATCTGTACAGACTGAAGGGCTTGGCGCTGCTTCAACTCAAGAAGAAGAAAGAGGCGCGTCCACTGCTCGACAAGGCCAAAGAGTTGGGCGACGTGAATGTGGATGCCCTGATAGAGAAATACTATTGACAGAAATCAGAGGTTCAGAGACTGCCTGTTGCTGAGCAGGTCTGCAACGACATAGTTGCTGCCTCCTACGAAGACGAGGTCTTCAGGAAGGCTTTCCCTCAATGCCGTGGTGACGGCTTCCGTGACGCTCGGGAATGTGCGTCCGCAGAGCCCCTCCTCTTCGGCGATGCGCTGTAGCTCCTCTTCAGGCAAGGCACGTTTCACGCCGGCTCGCGTGAAGTAATAGACGGCATGGCGCGGCATCAGGTGCAGCGCGGCATGTACGTCCTTGTCGCTGACCATCCCGAAGACAATGCGCAGCGTGCGGCACGTCTGTTGCCGGAGCTGTTCGGACACGTAGGCTATTCCGCCGCTGTTATGCCCGATGTCGCATATCACCGTGGGGTTGCTGCGCAGCTTCTGCCAGCGTCCCATCAGTCCCGTCAGCTCCACGACGTGTGACAGTCCGAAGCGGATGTTGTCATCGCTGATGCGGTATCCGCACTCGTCTCTCAGCACCGCCAGTGCAGTGATGATGGTTCGCAGGTTCTTCTTCTGATAAATCCCTTTCAGCTCAAAGTCAATGCCTTCGGGCATCGGCGTGTGATCCGTATCGGCAAAGCGGATTGGTGCTTGTTCTGCTCCGGCCTTCGCAAGGAACACGGGTTTTGTCTCGTCTTGTGTCTCACCAATCACCACCGGCGTGCCGTGCTTTATTATTCCGGCCTTCTCGCCTGCGATTTTCTCGAGCGTGTCGCCGAGAAGCTGCACATGGTCGAAGCTGATGTTGGTAATCACGCTGAGGTCCGGGCTGATGATGTTCGTGCAGTCCAGCCGTCCGCCAAGCCCGACTTCAATCACGGCAACATCGACTTCCTGCTGTCTGAACCGACAGAATGCCATTGCCGTCGTCAGCTCGAAGAACGACGGATGCAGCGGTTCGAAGAACGGCCGTTCGCGCTCCACAAACTCCGTGACATAGTCCTTGCAAATAGGTTCGCCATTGACGCGTATGCGTTCGCGGAAGTCGACAAGATGCGGCGACGTGAACAGCCCTACCCTGAGCCCTGCACTTTGCAGCACTGCCGCCAGCGAATGTGACACGGAACCCTTGCCGTTTGTTCCGGCAATGTGTATGGTGCGGAACGCCGTATGCGGATGTCCGAAATGGGAATCGAGCGTGCGTGTGGTGTCAAGTCCGGGCTTATAGGCTGCACCGCCGATGCGCTGAAACATCGGCACGCTGTCATACAGATATTGCAGTGTCTCCTCGTATGTCATCATCCCGTAAGTCTTTCTTGAATCCCGCTGCTCTTCAGTACAGCCTCTGCGAGTAGTCGCGCTCGCCGAATATCTTTGTCCCGATGCGCACCATGGTGCATCCGTAGTCGAGTGCCAGGCGGTAGTCGTGTGTCATCCCCATCGACAACTCGCGGAAGTCGGCGTTTCCGCTCATGATGCCGGCTCTAAGCTCTGCCGCCAACTGCTGTAGCGAGCTGAACTCACTCCTCACCTGACCGGTGTCGCCGGTGTTCGTGGCAACGCCCATCAGTCCGCAGATGCTCACGTTGCGGAGTTCCTGCCACGGATCTTCGGCCAGCATGTGGCGGCACTCGTCGGGGCTGAAGCCGAACTTGGTATCTTCTTTGGCAATGTGGATTTGCAGCAGGCACCTGATGGTGCGCCCTGCTTTCTCCGCCTGCCTGTTGACCTCTTGCAGCAGCTTGAAGCTGTCAATGCTGTGAATCATATAGACGTAGGGAGCGACGTATTTCACCTTGTTTGTCTGCAGATGTCCTATCAGGTGCCACTCTATGTCCTTGGGCAGCACTTCATGCTTTGCCGTCATCTCCTGCACACGGTTCTCGCCGAAGCGGCGTTGTCCGGCGGCGTATGCCTCCTCTATCGCATCGCCCGTATGGTTTTTCGACACGGCTATCAGCTTCACTCCGTCGGGCAGCTCGCCGTTCAGAGCCTTTATGTTTTCTGCTATTGTCGTCATGATCCCGTGTGCTCTTTCTCCCGATACGCCCTTGTTCCTTTATTGCTCCATTTCGGGTTTTGATGCCGGAGCTTCGTAGGGGAAGACATCCATGATGGGCGTTTCTGCCAGCGACGCTATCGAGTAGTCGCCCATCGTTCCTTCCATTCCCTCCTCGGTCTTCTTGAGAGCGTCGGCCAGGTCGGAAGCGTGTATCAGTATGTTTGTCGACTGTTTCTTCTCCTTGCCGCTCTTCTCGTCGAGGGTGATGAACACCAACTTGCCTTTGAACCACTTGTCTGCCGTGCCGTCCTCCATGGCGAACAGTTCGCTGTAGTTGGCTTTCTTGATGCTCAGCACCTTGAATCCGCCCATCACGAACGGAGCCATCTCCTCGGTGATGCGTGCTTCGGCTTCGGTGAAGCTCAGTGCGTCCACCAGATATGTCTCGGTCGAGACCTTTGTCAATCCGTTCTCTATTGTCTTCTCGTGCTGTATCTTGCACTCAAACCATGTATGTATTTCCATATAATTGTTGCTGTTTATTTGTTCTTTCTCACCAATTCAGGTGTATCATTTCCTTGTGCCTTTATAGACGAGATACGCCACAATCAGCACTCCGACGCCGATGAACACGTATCCGATTTCGCTGCTGTATTCCGTCACTTTCTCCAACAGCTGTTCCTCTGTCTCTATGCCGGGGATGGTCGACAGATAATAGCCGATGGCCGCCAGTATGGCGTTCCATGTCATTGCGCCGAGTGTGGTGTAGAGCAGGAAGTGCCCCATCTTCATGCGTGCCAGTCCGGCAGGTATCGAGATGAGCTGCCGCACGGCAGGTATCAGTCTGCCGACAAATGTCGAGATGGCTCCGTGCTTATGGAAGTAGTCCTCGGCACGTTCCACTTTCTCCGCATCAATGAGACACATGTGTCCGATGCGGCTGTTGGCAAACCGGTAGATTATCGGCCGTCCCAGCCAAAGTGCCAGATAATAGTTGACCAACGCTCCTATGTTGGCACCGACAGTGGCTGCCACAACCACGAGGAAGACGTTCAGGTCAGGGTCGGATGCCGACTTCCAGGCTGCCGGCGGCACCACCACCTCCGACGGAAAGGGAATGAACGAACTCTCTATCGCCATGAGCAGCGTAATGGTCCAATAGTTCAGGTGGTCCAGACACCACTGTATGAATATTACCGATTGCATTTCTTTCTTCTATGTATTTCACAGGACGTTCCGGTCGCCGGGCTTCTCGCCTGCCAGTCCCTCGTTGATTCTGTTTGTCAGGAATGTTATGAACTTCGTGTCGCCGGACTCAATCAGTTCCAATGCTTCGGCAATGTAGCTGTCCGACATCATGCCGGCACACATGCGGTTATACTTCTTTATCTGTTTCTTGTCGCGCAGCAGCAGAGCCATCGACAGCAGCGTGGCGTTGATTGACGGGATGTCGGGATTCTTGTCGCGTGCCCTCTCCACATATTTCATCGCTTCTTCTATGTGTCCGGTCTCAAACAGATACGCTCCGATGCGTATGTACATCTCGCTGTCTGTCAGCACGCTGTCCGTCGTGCAGAGAGCCATCTTCCAGCAGACACGCGCTTCGTCCAGACGGTCTGTGACGGCATATTCATGCCCCTCATAGAGCATTGCCTCCGTATCGTGCGGGTTCAGCGTGTAGGCCGTCCGCATCATCTCCATGGCTTCTTCGTGCCGTCCCATGCGCGACAGACACAGGCCTTTGCGCAGATACTGCACGCCCTTGTCCTCGCGGCCGAGAACGCCGTTGTCTATGTCGAGGTCTATTATGCGCATCATCTGCTCCCATTTCCCGTCTCCCTGCTGCGACAGCAGTTTGTCTCCGACATATTCCGCTACGGTTGCGGCAATCTCGTCGCTCTCCTTCATGCCGTGTTTGTAGTCTTCCTTTGCCTGACTGTCATTGCCGATGAGCACGTTAGTGAATGCCCGCAGCATGTATGCTTCTCCGAACTCACTGTCGTTAAGCACGGCGAAGTCGCACGCCTCGATGGCCTTGCTGTAGTCTCCCTGCATGAAGTGACACTTGGCTTCGCACAGCCAGTAGAACGACGAGAACGGGTCTTTGTCGAGCAGGCGGTCGAAGATTTGCAACGCCTTGTCGTAGTGGCGCGATGCAAATTCGCAGTTGGCGAGGGTGGAGTAGTAGAACTCGTCCTTCGGCATGTCGTCGCTGTCATACTCAAACTCTCCGTCAAGCCAGCGGCGAGCCATCTCGGGGCGTTCGGAATCCAGATACATGCAGGCCACCATCACAGGGTCGAGCAGGTCGAAGCCGAAGTCATCGAGCAGCTGTTGTGCTTCCTCGTCCTTGCCGTCGAGCAGCATGATGCGTGCTCTCAGCAGTGTCAGCTCCGCCGATGTCACGTCGTCGAGCGACGAGCATATCTTCTCTGCCTGCTCATACTGTCCTCCGGAAATCAGACGGTTGGCCTCCTGCACCATAAGCTCCGTGTTGTCGGGATATGCGGTCAAGGCTCTGTCCATCGCCTCGTCGGCCTTGCGGTTCATGTAGTTGGCATCATACCAGTCGATGATGTCGGCATAATCCTCCGGCTCGAAGTCGGTCGTGCCGACAATCCCGCCATCCTGCTCGTATGCTTTCACGAGGTCGAACAGCCGTCTTTCGTTCTTCGATAGTGGATTCCTGTCTGTCATTGTCAGTTCTTAATCTTTCCCCACGTGTCCTTGAGACCTACGGTGCGGTTGAAGACCATCTTCTCTGCCGTCGAATCCTTGTCGACGTTGAAGTATCCTATGCGCTGGAACTGCAGGTATGTCAGCGGCTTCATTCCCTGCGCGAACTTCTCTATGTAGCAGTGCTCGAGCACCTCTAACGAGTCGGGGTTTATCATCTCCTTCATTGCCGTCAGCGCGTCGCAGTTCTTCTCGTCGCGGATTTCCTGCAACGTGTCGCGCGGGTTCTCGGCCTTCCACAGGCGGTCATACAGGCGCACCTCCGCTTCCATGCAGTGTTCGCGGCTCAGCCAGTGTATGGTGCCTTTCACCTTGCGGTCGGCTCCGGGCAGTCCGCTGCGGCTTTCGGGGTCATACTCGCACAGCACTTCCTCCACTGTGCCGTCGGCGTTCTTGCGGCATCCGGTACACTTCACGATGTATGCGTTCTTCAGTCGCACTTCCTGTCCGGGGGTCATGCGGAAGTATTTCTTCGGAGCATCCTCCATGAAGTCATCCTGCTCAATCCACAGGTCGCGGCTGAACTCAATCTTGTGCGTTCCCTCTTCGGGACGTTCCGGATTGTTCACGGCCACCATCTCCTCCACCTGTCCTTCGGGATAGTTGGTGATGGTCAGCTTCAGCGGATGCAGCACGGCAGACACGCGTGTGGCGCGTTCGTTCAGGTCTTCGCGCACGGCACTCTCCAGCAGGGCGAAGTCGTTCAGTGCGTCGTATGTGGTGTAGCCAATCTTGTCGACGAACTTCTTGATGGACTCCGGCGAGTAGCCGCGACGGCGGAAGCCGCAGAGTGTCGGCATTCGCGGGTCGTCCCAACCGCTCACGAGTCCCTCCTTGACCAGCACCAGCAGGTTGCGCTTGCTCAGCAGCACATAGTTCAGGTTCAGCTTGTTGAACTCATACTGGCGCGGACGGTTGTCGTCCAGGTCCTTGCCCTCCTTCAGCCAGTCCACAAACAGGTCGTAGAGCGGACGGTGAGGCACGAACTCAAGCGTGCACAGCGAGTGCGTGACACCCTCGAAGTAGTCGCTCTGTCCGTGTGTGAAGTCATACATCGGGTAGGCTTTCCACTTCGTCCCTGTGTGCGGATGCGGGTGGTTCACCACGCGGTACATTATCGGGTCGCGGAAGTGCATGTTCGGGCTTGCCATGTCTATCTTGGCGCGGAGCACCATGGTGCCCTCCGGCACTTCGCCTGTGTTCATCTTGCGGAACAGCTCAAGGCTCTCCTCCACAGGACGGTCGCGGTACGGGCTGGGCTGTCCCGGCTGTGTGGGCGTGCCTTTCTGTGCGGCAATCTGCTCCGACGACTGCTCGTCGATGTATGCCTTGCCCTCCTTTATCAGTGTTATGGCAAAATCCCACAGCTGCCGGAAGTAGTCGGAGGCATAGTATTCGTTTCCCCATTGGAACCCCAACCATTTGATGTCTTCCTTGATTGCGTCGATATACTCCACGTCTTCCTTCGTGGGGTTGGTGTCGTCAAAGCGCAGGTTGCACACGCCGCCGTACTTGGCCGCTATGCCGAAGTCCATGCAGATGGCTTTGGCGTGACCGATGTGCAGGTATCCGTTTGGCTCGGGCGGGAAGCGTGTCTGCACGCGTCCGCCGTTCTTGCCTTCGGCCAGGTCTTTCTCCACAATCTGTTCAATGAAGTTCAGGCTCTTCTTGCTGTCGCCTGTCGTTTCGCTCTTGATTTCTGCCATAATATATAATATGTAGTATGTGCTTATGTGTTGTGTCCGTTATGTTCGTTTCAAATCCCGCTTCTCATACGTAGATGAGCAGGCACAGATAGATTGTGGCAGCCGGTATTGCCATCAGCGCACTGTCGAAGCGGTCCAGCATGCCGCCGTGCCCAGGCAGTATGTGTCCGGAGTCCTTGATGCCCAGCTGTCGTTTCAGCAGTGATTCGGTCAGGTCGCCCCAGGTGCCGAACACCACCACCGTCAGTGCCAGCCCAATCCACTGCCACACGTTCATAATCCCGGGGAACAGCAGCGACAAAGCCACGGCTGCCGCCACGGAAAGCACGGCTCCGCCGATGCTGCCCTCCCATGATTTGTGCGGCGAGATGCGCTCGAACAGCTTGTGCCGTCCCAGCAGACTGCCGCTCAGGTAGGCTCCCGAGTCGTTGAGCCACAGGAAGACAAATATCGACAGCGGCATCATGGGGTTGTACGCCACGGAGCCTGTCGCCATGTCGTTTTGGAATGCAATCACGTTCAGCAGTGCCAGCGGCAAGGCTATGTACACTTGGCTCAGCATGGAGTATGCCCAGTTGCCGAGCGGGTTCTCTTTCTTGAGGTAAAGCTCCGAAATCATCAGATACATCAGCAACAGCAGATACGGCAGGAACACGCTGACGTTGGTCACGTCGGCACACCACACCATGAATGCCATGAACAGGTATGCGCCGCCAAGTGCGTTGACGGTGCAGTTCACGCCGGCTTCGCCGCTTCCGTTCATGAGGCGGGCGAACTCGAACACCGTGAGTGCGCTGACGACGGCAAACAGCACGCCGAACGATAGCGGGCTTAGCAGGATGCATCCCACCATCACAGCCACAAACACTATCCCTGTCACTGTGCGTATTACGAAGTTCCTCATTTTTGTTCTTCCTGCTTCTCTTCTTGCTTTTCCTGTTGCTCTTCCTGCTTCTCCTGTCGCTCGTGAGCCTCTTTCTGTTCGCTCGATATGCGGTTGGCACTGATTATCTCTTCCGAGCGCGATGCCCACGGCCGCTTGCCGAATATGGCCTCCACGTCTTCGGCGAAGATCACTTCCTTCTCGATGAGCTGCTGCGCCAGGCGGCGGTGCCCGTCCTCATGCTCGGAGAGGATCTGCTTGGCGCGTGCATACTGCTCGTTGACGATGCGCTTCACCTCCTCGTCTATCAGCAATGCCGTCTGCTCGCTGTACGGACGGTTGAAGCTGTACTCGTTCTGGTTGGCTCCGTAGTAGCTCAGGTTGGGCAGCTTGCTGCTCATGCCCATGTATGCCACCATGGCGAAAGCCTGTTGCGTCACCTTCTGAAGGTCGTTCACCGCACCCGACGATATGCGTCCGAGGAACAGCTCCTCGGCTGCACGTCCGCCCAGTGTGGCACATATCTCGTCCAGCATCTGTTCGGCGGTGGTTATCTGCCGCTCTTCGGGCAGATACCATGCCGCACCCAATGCGCGTCCGCGCGGCACGATAGTGACCTTTATCAGCGGGTTGGCATATTCCAGCAGCCACGAGATGGAAGCGTGTCCGGCTTCGTGTATGGCTATCGAGCGGCGTTCGTCCTCGGTGGTTATCTTGCTCTTCTTCTCCAATCCGCCCACGATGCGGTCCACGGCATCAAGGAAGTCCTGCTTCTCCACGAACTTCTTGCCGTGGCGTGCGGCTATCAGTGCGGCCTCGTTGCACACGTTGGCGATGTCGGCACCGGAGAAGCCCGGCGTCTGTCGCGACAGCAGGTCGATGTCGAGGTTCTGGTCAATCTTTATCGGACGCAGGTGCACCTTGAAGATTTCGCGCCGTTCGTTCAGGTCGGGCAGATCCACGTTTATCTGACGGTCGAAGCGTCCGGCACGCAGCAGAGCCTTGTCCAGCACGTCCACGCGGTTCGTGGCAGCCAGTATTATGACACCGCTGTTCGACCCGAAGCCGTCCATCTCCGTGAGCAGCTGGTTCAGCGTGTTCTCACGCTCGTCGTTGCCGCCCATGACCGATGTGCGCGAACGGGCGCGTCCCACGGCGTCAATCTCGTCGATGAAGACGATGCACGGAGCTTTCTCCTTGGCCTGACGGAAGAGGTCGCGCACACGCGATGCTCCCACGCCGACAAACATCTCCACAAAGTCGGAGCCTGCCAGCGAGAAGAACGGCACATTGGCTTCGCCGGCAACGGCCTTGGCCAGCAGTGTCTTTCCCGTGCCCGGAGGGCCTACAAGCAGTGCGCCCTTGGGTATCTTTCCGCCAAGGTCGGTATATTTCTGAGGGCTTTTGAGGAACTCCACGATCTCCTCAACCTCCTGCTTGGCTTCCGCCAGTCCGGCAACGTCCTTGAACGTGACCTTCTCCGACGATTCCTTCTCAAACAGGCGTGCCTTGGACTTGCCGACGTTGAAGATGCCTCCGCTGCCGGCTCCCATGCCGCCGCCCATGCGTCGCGACAGGTAGATGATGAAGCCTATGAAGACCACCAACGGCACTATCTGCCAGAACAGCACCCAGTTGTAGTTCTGCCTCTGCTTGTATGCCACCGTGCCGTTGAAGTGCTGCAGCTCGTGCTCCTTGTCCAGGAACTCGCCAAGGTTCTCGCGCGACGGGGCTTCGGTGCTGACCATCGTGTCGTGTCCGCCCTGACGTCTGTCGCCGCTCTCGCCGAACACCTGTGCCGCGTTCTCCGACTTGATGTATGCCTCCACGGTGTTGTCGTCATAGCCGATGACGCGCGACACATAGCCGCTCTGCACGTACCGCTGGAAGTCGGTGTACGGTATCTCGCGTCCCGATTTCTGGTCGTCGTTCATGAAGTACAGCCCGAACAGTGCCAAGGCTATCATCATGTACAGCCAGTTCAGGCTGAAGCGTATGTTCATTCCACCGCCGCCGCGCTTCCCCGCGTTCTTGTCGGTGTTGCCGCCGGCGGGCGTGCCGCCGCCATCGCCTGCGTTGTTGTTTATGTTGTTCTCGCTCATGATTCGTCTCCGTATGTGTGTGTGTCAGTCCATGTCCGGGATCTGCGTCAGCCGTGCGTCGGCCCACAGGTGTTCCAAGTCGTAAAAATGCCTCGGCTCCGGCTGGAACACGTGCACCAGCACATTCGCATAGTCCATAGCCACCCACTGCGCGTTGTCCAATCCGTCAATGCCTATCGGCTTCGTCCTCTGCTTCTTGCGCGTGCTCTCGCCTATGGCATCGACGATGGCAGCCACCTGACTGGGCGAATTGCCTTCGCATATTATGAAGTAATTGCAGATTGTGTCGTCAATCTCCGTAAGGTCTGCTATCACAATGCCCTTGCCCTTCTTCTCCTGTATTCCTTCTGTAATGCTTCTTATAAGTTCTTTTGTCTCGTCCATGTTTATGTACGCGTTGTTAAAATCAAGTCACAAATATACGCTGTTTCCCTTATATGTAAGTGTAAAATCGGTGCATGGCTCTGATTTTTGTCTTTTTTAAGCGGCAGCGTCATGGCGGTACCGTGCCGTTTACTAACCGTTTACCAACTGTTGACTAACCGTTGACCAACTGTTGACTAAACCCGTGTTTTCGTTGACTAACCGTTGACTTTTCCATACTTCCGTTGACTAAA
>CAVDAU010000024.1:0-16553 GCA_963607015.1 Streptococcaceae bacterium | reverse complement strand
TTCAAATATAAGACTTTGCCATTTCAAACATAAGCGTAGAAGTCAGAAGTCATAGGACATGGAAATCCAAGCCATTTTAAATGAAAGAGCCGTGGGAGTAGCGTCACATTTTCCTTCATGGCTGTTGCATATATCGTGCTTTTTCACGAACATTGCGTCTTGATTAAGCATTTTGAAACATAACTTAAAACGAATCATACCATGAGACTTATCATCGAACCGGACTATATCTCAGTGTCCAAGTGGGCGGCACGCCATGTCGCCGAAGCCATAAACGCAGCAAAGCCGACAGCGGAAAAGCCCTTTGTGCTCGGATGTCCCACGGGGTCATCGCCTATGGGCATGTACAACGAACTCATTGAAATGAACAAGCAAGGCTTGGTGAGCTTCGAGAACGTGGTGACGTTCAACATGGACGAGTACGTCGGTCTGCCCGAAGACCATCCCGAGAGCTACCACAGCTTCATGTGGAACAACTTCTTCGGTCATGTGGATATACGGCGCGAGAACGTGAACATACTGAACGGCAACGCTCCCGATGTGGAGGCCGAGTGCCGCCACTTCGAGGAGAAGATCGCGCGGTATGGCGGCATAGACCTGTTCATGGGCGGCGTGGGCCCCGACGGACATATTGCCTTCAATGAACCGGGATCGTCGCTCACCAGCCGCACACGGCAGAAGAGCCTGACCACCGACACCATCATCGCCAATTCACGCTTCTTCGGCGGTGACATATCGCTCGTGCCCAAGACGGCGTTGACCGTCGGTGTCGGCACCGTGATGGACGCACGTCAGGTCATGATTATCGTCAACGGCCACAACAAAGCCCGCGCCCTACAGGCCGCCGTGGAGGGACCTGTGACACAGATGTGGACGGTGAGCGCGTTGCAGATGCACCCCAATGCCATCATCGTGGCAGACGATGCCGCAACCGATGAACTGAAGGTCGGCACGTACCGCTACTTCAAGGACATCGAGGCAGGCAACATTCTCTGACCGGCTCCCATATATAAATAAGGTGTAATCCACTTGTTTCGTGCCGCAACACGAAAAAATGCGGTCTCGGGCAAAAGTTTCATTTGAAACCTTTGCCCGAGACCGCATTAATCCTACCTTTGCGCCGGAATAATCAAGTAAAAAGGAATTTTAGAACAAACACAAAACAATCAGATTCGCACAATGAGAAAGAACAGAATCCTGTGCCTGGCAGTAGCGATGCTTGCCGGCGCAACCTCCGCCTTCGCAGGAGGCATCCTGACCAATACCAACCAGAACATTGCCTTCAACCGCATGATGAGCCGTGAGGCAAGCATCGGCATCGACGGTGTCTACAGCAACCCTGCCGGAGTTGTCTTCATGAGCCTCGGTTCGCATCTGTCCATCAACTGGCAGCTTGCCACGCAGACGCGCACCGTCCGCAACACATATCCCCTTTTCTCCAACAACACGTCAGATCCGACGGACAGCCGCAAGAGCGTGGGCAAGGCTCTGGCACCGGTGTTGCCGTCGTTCCAGTATGCCTACAACACCGACCGCTGGTCGTTCCAGCTTGGCTTCGCCGTCACCGGCGGTGGAGGCAAGAGCGAGTTCGACACCGGATTGGGGTCGTTCGAGCACATCGTCGCCAATACTGCCATCGGCGTGCAGCAGTTGGCAGCCGGTATTGACGGAGCAAGCCGGCAGTTGGCTCCGCTCGGCATTGCCGACCCCGGGCTGTCGGGCTACTTTGGCAATGCGGGCTACTCGTTCGACAGCTACATGCGCGGTCGCCAATACTACTTCGGCCTTCAGGCCGGTGCCGCCTACAAGGTCAACGACAACCTTGCCGTCTATGCCGGCGTGCGCGGAGTCTATGCCACGTGCAACTACTACGGCTACGTGAAGAACATCACCGTGGCAGGCGTGCCGCTGTACAGGATGCTCGACACCACGCGCAGCAATTCGGCAGACATCGAGCTGAACTGCGACCAAAGCGGCATAGGCTTCACACCCATCATCGCCGTGGACTACAAGACGGGCCGCTGGAACTTCAGCGCACGCTATGAGTTCAAGACACGCATGAGGCTGAAGAGCAGTTCGGCGAACCTCGTGCCCAGCATCGGCAATCTGGCAAACACGCTGGCGTTGGACTACAATGTCGCGCTTCTCAATCCCGGATTGGCGCAGATGTACGACGGCTCGCCCTACCAACAAACCGTAGTGTCTGCACAACAGGCACTGGTCGGCACGCTGACGGAGTTCGGAGCCAAGTTCGACGAGTCTCTTGAGGCTGCGATTGGCGAGTATGCCGACGACACGAAGGTGGCAAACGACATCCCGGCCCTGCTGACGCTCGGTGCCGGCTACAGTCCCACAGACCGCCTGCGCATAAATGCCGGCTTCCACTATTTCTGGGACAAGCAGTCCACGACCTACAACAACCACAACAAGAAACTCAAGCGCGGCACCGTGGAATGGAATGCCGGAGTGGAGTATGACGCTACGAAGATGCTCACCGTCAGTGCCGGATGGCAGAACACCAACTATGGACTGACCGACGAATATATGGACGACAAGTCGTTCGTCGTAGGTTCCAACTCCATAGGTTTCGGTGCGTGTGTCCACCTCAGCAAGAAGGTAGACCTCAACGCCGCCTATTTCGTGACGCTCTACAAGCACTACCGCACCTCGGAGACCGATGCGCAGACATCGCTGGCATATACGGCCGACTACACCCGCACCAACAACGTCTTCGGCCTGGGTCTGGACATCAGCTTCTGACAGCCGCTGACAGCAGTTTTTGTGGACGTACAGCCACAGGTTCTATGGCTGTACGTCCACAGGTTCTATGGCTGTACGTCCACAGATTTATGGCTGTACGTCCACAGACTTGTGGCTGTACGTCCACAACCATGCCGGTTTTTGCCTGCGGTTTTTCCGGCGGAAATTCCCTATCTTTGCACCGTCAGCCGCGAATGGGCTGAATGACGTGTATTCCGGAACACCACGTGAAAAAAACAGGAATTATGAAAGAGAAGACCGTAGCCACAGTGTCGGTGCCGTTCATGGTCATGAGCATACTGTTCTGTGTGTGCCTCATCACGGCAAACTTGCTCGAGACGAAAGCCTTGAGCTTCTTCGGCGGATTGTCAGTGACCGCCGGATTGATAGTGTTCCCAATCTCGTATATCATCAACGACTGCATCTGTGAGGTGTGGGGGTTCCGCAAGACGCGCCTCGTGATATGGTGCGGCTTCGCCTGCAACTTCTTCGTCGTGGCCATGGGCATGCTTGCCGTGGCACTGCCTGCCGCTCCGTTTTGGGAGGGGGAGGAGCATTTCGACTTCGTGTTCGGCATGGCTCCACGGATTGCCATCGCCAGCCTGTTGGCGTTTGCCGTCGGCTCCTTCATGAACGCCTACGTCATGAGCCGCATGAAGGTGGCGGACAGGGGCAGGCGGTTCGCGCTCAGAGCCATCCTGTCGACCGTTGCCGGCGAGACTGCCGACTCGCTGGTGTTCTTTCCCGCAGCTTTCGGCGGTGTGATTGCGTGGCCGCAACTGCTGCAGATGATGCTGTTGCAGGTGGTTCTCAAGACGCTGTATGAGGTCATTGCCCTGCCTGTCACCGTGCACGTGGTCAGGGCTGTGAAGCGCGTCGACGGCAGCGATGTCTACGACGACGGCTCCGTGTCCTACAATCCCGTGAATCTTAAAGACCTGTAGACCCGCGTCACAGGCTGTGCGCGGCTTTGGTGGGTATCGCGTATGCCTTGCGGCTTATGACGGCATAGGCCGTGAGCACGGCGATGCCGGTGATGGTCCACGACAGCGGATAGACGCACATCAGTACGGTGAAGTCGCCGTCGTACCACCGCACCACGGTGTGTATCCACACGATGCGCAGCAGGCACGTGCCGAAGATGGTGAAGACGGTGGGCGTGAGCGAATAGCCCAGTCCGCGCAGTGCGCCGCCGCTGATGTCATAGCTGCTGGCGATGAACTGCCACATCAGCACCACGTGCATGCGTATCCGTGCATAGTGCAGAACGTCGGGGTCGGAGGTGAACAGGCTTGCGAAGAAACCGCTCTGCCATGCTATGGACACGTTCAGCACGCCGCAGGACACCACGCTGAACAGCATGTTGAGCCAAAAGATGCGCTTGCAGCGGTCTATGTTGCCGGCTCCGTAGTTCTGGCTCGTGAATGCAATGGTGGTCTGGACAAAGGCACTGATGGCATAGTCGCAGTAGTACTCGAAGTTGAGCGCGGCAGCCGAGCCTGCCACGGCATCGGAGCCGAGGGCGTTGATGGCCGACTGTATGAAGACGTTCGACAGCGAGAAGATCATGCCCTGAAGTCCCGTGGGCACGCCGATGCGCAGTATCCTGCCAAGCTCCGGACGATCCACCCTCATGTGGCGCAGGTCTATGCGGATGGGGTCTGCCTCATTCACCAACAG
This sequence comes from Streptococcaceae bacterium, assembly GCA_963607015.1. Lineage (GTDB taxonomy): Bacteria > Bacteroidota > Bacteroidia > Bacteroidales > Bacteroidaceae > Bacteroides. Next base: position 12,113 of record CAVDAU010000024.1, on the reverse strand, counting down.
GCGGACCACGATGGCGGCATTGACGACATTTGCCACGGCGGTGGCCACGGCAACGCCCGCAACACCCATGTCGAACACCGTCACGAGCACAACGTCGAGTATGGCGTTGACCACGCCTGCCACTATGAGCGAGTAGAACGGGCGGCGCGTGTCCCCGACGCTCTTCAGCACGGCAGCTCCGAAATTGTAGGCCATGATGAACGGCACTCCGGTGAAGTAGATGCGCAGGTAGAGCGATGCCTGCTCAATCACGTTCTCGGGCGTGTCGAGCAGACGCAGTATGGGTTCTGCCGCCACCAGACCGAGCACCAGCAGGAATATGCCGCTGGCGCAGGCAATCACGGCGGCGGTGCCTACGGCCTTGCGCACAGCGCGGCTGTCTCCCTGTCCGATGTGCCGTGCCACAATGACGTTGACACCAACGGCTATGCCCACAAACAGGTTTATCATCAGGCTGATGACCGAGCCGTTACTGCCTACGGCGGCCAGGTCTTCGCTCGTGGAGAACCGGCCGATGACCGCTATGTCTACGGCGTTGAAGGACTGCTGCAGCAGTCCGCTGGCGAAGAGCGGCAGGGCAAAGGCCGGTATGTTCTTTGCCAGACTGCCATGCAGCATGTCGATGCGCGAAGTCTTGTCCTGTCTCATTGGTCTGCGGCGTGCAGCCTCGTCATCACATTGCGGCGCAGATGCTCCTTGTAGAATATCAGTTCGTACAGGTGCAGGTTGCCGTGCGGAAAGAACCACTCCAGCTCAGGGCGGAAGTACTGCTCCATGTTGTGCCCGCCGGCCTGTAGGTAGTGGTATGTCGTGTCTGTGCGTATCCAGAGGCTGTCGTTGACGAACGTGGTGTCCGTCCCCGTCTGCCAGCCGACGGGATTGATGCAGATGCGGCTGCCGCCCCGGTCTGCTCCGAGACGTGCATCCGCGCTCTCGGCGGTGTTGTAGCAGATGGTAGCCTGCCGGTCGGTCGCTCCCGTGGCGGGACGGATGTTGGGGTTTTTGAGGTCTTCGTCAGTGACGTTGTAGCCGCAGACGTATGCCGCCACGAACCTCTGCATCTGCTCCGGCGACAGGCGTTTCACCAGTTCGATGGTGATCTTCGCCCCTTGGCTGAAGCCGGCAATGAAGAAGCGGCGTCCGTTGTTCAGGTGCTTCATGTAGTAGTCGAACGCATCCTGCACATCGCCCGTGGCAATGGCTAAACGGCGTGCCATGACGCTGTCGGGTGCGCCCCAGCTCTCCATGCTTATCTGCCGGTAGTATGGCGAGTAGAAGTTGCAGGAGTCGCCGAAGATGCTGTCGGCAAGCTCGAGCGACGGCTTCATGCGCAAGCGCAGTGCGTCGTTGTGGATTTCCGCCAGGTGCATCGTGCGCCCAAGGCTGTCGGGGTAGTCGAGTATGCACGTCGGCAGTATGTAGAACACGTCGGCATCCGTGCCGGTGGAGTCCCCGCGGTTGGTGACATACCATGTGTCGGCACGGCTGTAGTCGGGCGCGGCAGGCACGATGTCTGCCGCAGCGGTGTCGCCGGCGTGTGTCGTGCGTGTGTTGTCCGCCGTGAAAAACACAATGGCTGCAACAGCAGCCACGGACAGGAGTGTGAGCCAAACTTTCTTTTTCATGGGCGCAAAGTTAGACATTTCCGACCGATATGCGTATGTTTGCGCGTGCAAACACTTTTGCGCAACCACATATCCACAAGGAGGAGAAACAATGTTGAAGGAAGGTATAAAAGGAACGTCTGAGGTCTGCGTGACCCGAGACAATACGGCTGCCGCGATGGGCAGTGGCGAGCTGGAAGTCTTTGCCACGCCGGCAATGATAGCCTTGATAGAGAAGACAGCGTGGCAGAGCGTGGCTCCGCATCTTGAAGAAGGGGAGGGCACGGTCGGCATACGGCTGGAGATAGATCACCTCGCGCCCACGCCCGTAGGTGCGTCGGTGCGCTGCGAGACCGTGCTGACAGAGGTCGATGGCCGCCGGTTGGTGTTCACGGCAGAGGTGTACGACGAGTGCGGCCTCGTGGGGAAAGGCACACACCAACGTTTCATCGTGAAGAACGGGAAATTCCAACAGAAGGCAGACGCGCGGCGCGGCGGCGTTTAGGCATCCGTACCGTCGCGACTGAGTATGTCGCACAGCACCAATGCCGCCAGGCGGAAGCCGAAGATTGCCGTGATGTGAGCCACCGTCCCGTTGATCTGGGCTTTCGACGTGCACCACTCGTGGTTCAGCAGCTCGGGGTCGCCGGGACCGGTCTTTGCCTTGGGGCACATGCAGTGTTCCGTGCCGCAGGAGTGGTTCACGCCCTTGTTGCGCAGCAGCTCGTCGCTGAACACGCACTTGAACTTGCGGCGCGGGAAGATGCCGCTCTTCTTGAACTTGCGCCGCAGTGCGGCAGCCAGCGGGTCGCCTTTCACCTTCCAGAACTCGGCGACCTGAATGTGTGACGGGTCGAGCTTCAGGGCGGCACCCATAGACGAGAACAGCCGCGCCTCCGACCGGCACGCATTGAGAATCAGCAGTGCCTTGTCCTTGAGGCTGTCGATTGCGTCGATCACGTAGTCATACTTGTTGAAGTCGAACAGCGGGGCTGTGTCTTCGCTGTAGATTTTCTGTAGTGCCGTGATGTCGGCGTGCGGATTGATGTCGAGCAGGCGTTGCCGGAGCACGTCGACCTTCACCTGTCCCACGGTCTGCATCGTTGCCATCAGCTGCCGGTTGATGTTCGTGATGCAGACGCGGTCGGAGTCGACGATGGTGAGGTGCTTCACGCCCGAACGGACGAGGCTCTCGGCACACCAGCTGCCGACACCGCCGACGCCGAGTATGATGACACGCTTCGAGGAGATGCTCTCCATGGCATCGGTGCCGAGAAGCAGCTCCTCACGGTTGAAGAGACCTTTTTCTAAAGCCATAGCGTTGTGTGGTGGTGGTGTGTGTGCGGCGTGGCTGTTATCTGCGTCCGCCCTCGCGCTCTCCGCCGTGGCGCATGTCCTTCACAAGTTTGCGGCGGAAGCCCATCTCGGCCTGCTTCACCCTGTATATCTTCTCCGAAGACAGCACATTGCGGAACTTCGTGAGGTAGCTCTTCTCCAGCCGGTCTACCGACAGCGAATACTCGACGAAGCCGTCGAGAATCTCGGCGTATGTAGCTTCGGATATGCCCGAATCTTCGCCACGGCGGAAGAGATCCCAAGCCTGCTCGTTTATGTTGCGCTTCTGCTCCTGAAGCTCAAAGTACAGGGGAAAGAACTTGTCGGCTTCGGCATCCGTCAGTCCGGCCTCTTGTTTCAGGTATTCCTGCTGCCGCGTCATGAACTCGTCATGTCCTCTGCGTCCCTGTGCGTTCAGTGCCGGCGGCAGGGCTGCAAGTGTCATTATGAGTGTCAGTAAAAATTTTCTCATGGTTCTTCTGTGTGTGTGTTTGCTGTTGTGTCGTTTGTCGTTCATTCTATTCGTCTGCACTGGCGAGATACAGATACAGTGAGTAGTCGTCCATCATGGTGTCCTCCATGACGTTGTTGATGACCTCGGTCTCATACTTCGCCTCCTGCTCCGCGATATACTCGGGGTCGTTCATCTTCCGGTAGTTCAGCACCTTTATGATCAACGCCGCGCCCACGAAGATTGCCGCCAGATATAAGTATGGCCTGATCTTGTCCTTCATGGTCACCTGCCCCGGGCCTTTCGGCAATTCCTTCTCGGGAAGATGCTCCATGACATTCGATGTCAGGTTCTCGAAGTAGCCGTCGGGTGTGCTGAACGGGTTCTCCTTGCCAATCTTTTGAAACAGTTCCTCTTCTTTCATAGTTGTCGCCCTCCTGTCCTTTAGACTTTCATTCGTTGTCCGGGTTTAATCGTTATCCTCAAAAAACTTCTTTATCTTCTTCACCGCATGGTGGTAGTCCGCCTTCAGTGCGCCCACCGATGTGCCGAGGAACATCGACATGTCGGTGAACGTCATGTCCTCATAGTAGCGGAAGTTGAACACCATGCGCTGCTTCGGCGGCAGTGAAGCCAGTGCTTTCTGTAGCAGAAGCTGCACCCTGTCCCCGTTGAAGTACGGGTCACTCTCGAGCATGTTCATCACGCTCTCGCCCTCATCGTCGAGAGACACCGTCTTCTTGGCGTTGCGCTTGTTCAGGAAGTTCAGGCACTGGTTCATCGCTATGCGGTAGAGCCATGTCGCGAGGCTTGACTCACCACGGAAGTAGTCTATGTTCTTCCACGCGGCAATCAGCGTCTCCTGAAGCAGGTCGTTGGCATCGTCGTGGCTGAACACCATCCTGCGTATCTGCCAATAAAGCTGTGGGCTGAACTGCTGCACTATGCTCTCGAACGCACTGCGGTGTGTCGACGGGTGTTGCAGCTGTTCCAATATGTTTTCCTCGTCAAACTTGGAGTTCATTGTTCACCTTGTTATATCTGTTGGACATCCTTCCTGCCCTGAAGGTTTAATCTCTATCCGCATATTCTCGCGTGCCGCCACCACGTTGGGAAACACGGCCTTTGCTTCTTCTTGCAGAACAGTCTCGTCGTCATATCTGGCGGAGAAATGGCCTATGACGAGCTTGCCCGCACCGGCCGCCCGTGCAATCCCGGCAGCCTGTACGGCGGTGGAGTGGAAACGTTCCTTGGCTTTGGCGGCATCGGCATCGGCGTATGTCGCCTCATGAAACAGCAAATCCACGCCGCCTATCTGCTCCACTATGTCGGGCGTGCAGACCGTGTCCGAACAGTAGGCATAGCTCCTCGGAGGGTCGGCGGGAGTCGTGAGCCTCCCGTTTGCGATGATGTCGCCATCGGCGGTCACGAAGTCTTCGCCGTCCTTTATCCTGTTTATCATCGCCGTCGGGATGTTGTATGCGTCGATCATGTCGCGCAGTATGTGCCTCTGTCCCGGCTTCTCGCGGAACAGGAAACCGCAGCAGGGGATGCGGTGGCGCAGCGGGATGGTGGTGACGCTGACGGAACGGTCTTCGAATATCACGGCAGGTTCCTTGTCGTCGAACTCGTGGAACAGCACCTGATAGGTCATCTTCGGGTTGAAAAACTGCAGCATGGGTGCGATGATGCTCTCAAAACCGTGCGGACAGTGAATGTGCAGCTCGGCGGTACGCCCCAGCAGGTTCAGCGTCGATACCAGCCCCGGCAGCCCGAAGCAGTGGTCGCCGTGCAGGTGGGAGATGAAGATGCGGTTCAGCCGCGTGAACTTCAGGTGCGAACGGCAGAACTGTATCTGCGCCCCCTCGCCGCAGTCGATCATGTAGAGCTTGTCGCGCACGTTCACCACCTGCGATGTGGGGAAATGGCGTGTGGTCGGTTTTGCCGACCCGCATCCCAATATGTTCAGTTCGAATTTCTCCATCAGCCTGTCGCTCTGCGGCAACCCCGTGCGGACAGAAGTGCCGTTTGCCGTGCAAAGGAACGCAAATTCTCTCAGACGACCAAGCATGGTTTCTGCTGAACCCTATTATTCGCCACAGGCGGGTCCTTATGCAGAAGAACCGGAGACCGCGCGTGCAAGAAGCGATGAACGTATGCTTAAAATGTGTTTCGAGGTACGGAATATGTATTAAAGAGTGTGAATAATGTCACGGTTTTGGGCGAAATGCTTGCACGGAAAGAGAAAGTCCGTACCTTTGCACCGTGTTTTTCATAGTATTAGATTTAAGGTTAACAAAGGTTGGAGTACAGCGGTACTCCTTTTTTTTGCCCGTAACTCTCGGTTGCCGGTCGTGACACACAGGTTCGCCGGACAGACCGAGACCTTTAATACTTTCGTTGCACACTTGCAAGCCTGTCCACTTCCGTTTACTATCTGTTGACTAACCGTTGACCAACTGTTGACCAAACCCGTGTTTTCGTTGACTAACCGTTGACTTTTCCATACTTCCGTTGACTAATTCCCTGTTTGTCCGAGTTTGCACTCTAACGATGCCCATTCTTAGGGTCTAAGGATGGGCATTCATAGCACCTATGAATGGGCATTTACTCGACCTAAGAATGGGCATCCTTGGAGGCCAACGATGGGCATCGTTGCAACGCACCGATGGCTGTTGGCTTCGTCAGAGCGAACGGTGTGCTCTATATCAGCTGTTCTTCATGTTGATGATGTGGCACGCCACGAGTGCTGCGGTCTCCGTGCGCAGGCGTGACGGCCCGAGACTTATCGGGCGGAAGCCCTTGGACAGTGCCAGCTGCACCTCTTCCTCGCTGAAGTCGCCTTCCGGACCAATCAGCACCACGGCATCTTCCTTGGTGCGTGCTATGTCGCGCAGTTCGGTCTTGTCCTGCTCGTAGCAGTGGGCTATGAACTTTTGTCCGCTGAACGGTTGTGACACGAACGCGCCGAAGTCGGTCATGCCGTTCAGCTTGGGCAGCCGTGCCTTCAGCGACTGCTTCATGGCGGAGACGAGTATCTTCTCGATGCGTTCCGTCTTGACGATGCGGCGTTCCGAGTAGCGGCAGTTGAGGAATGTCAGCTCGTCCATCCCTATCTCCGTGGCTTTCTCGGCAAACCACTCCGTGCGGTCGATGTTTTTGGTGGGGGCGACGGCTATGTGTATGTGTCCTGTCCACAGCGGCTGCTGTGGCATGGTCTCGATGATGTCCACGCTGCACCGCTTGCCGGTGGCATGGCCTATGGCGGCACGATAGAAGTTGCCGCGTCCGTCGGTCAGCATGACCTCGTCGCCGGGCTCCAGACGCAGCACTCTGACGGCATGTGCCGCCTCTTCCTGCGGCAGTTCGTCGCAGGTGTCGATGTCGGGTGTGTAGAACAGATGCATGGTTGTGTGTGGGTTCTCTCTCGGCGGTCAGCCTTTCTTGCGCACGCTGTTTATCATGTCGCGCAGCTTGGCTGCGTTCTCATAGTCCTCGCGTTGCACGGCATCCTGCAGCTGTTTCTCCAATACCTCTATATACTTGTCGCCGAGCTGCAGAATGCCTTTGTCGCGCTCCTCGGCTTCGTCGGCCTTGATGGCATCGGGGTCGTAGTATGACGTGTCGCCGCTCTCGATGCTCGCCACAAGCTCCTTGTAGGCATAGATTGGTGCTCCGGTCTTCAGAGCCAGTATCACTGCGTCGCTCGTGCGGGCATCGGCACGCAGTATGCGGTTGCCCTGACGCAGGAAGATGAAGGCGAAGAAGACGTTGTTCTCCACCCTGTATATCAGCACGCGCAGCACCTTGACCTCGAGTGCTCCGAGCAGTGCGGCAAACAGGTCGTGCGTCATGGGGCGGTTGGTGTGTATGCCTTTGAGTTCCAGCATGACGGCACGTCCCTCCGCAGTGCCTATGTGTGCCGTGAAGCCGTGTGCACCGTCGCGCGTGTGCATGGTGAGGTCGTATGTGCCGGCTTCCGTCTCGCTCATGCTTATGTTTGTCACCATAAGCTCAATCTTCTCGTTGCTCATCGTTCATGCCCTCCTTGTTCTGTCACTCGCTCTTGTTGTACTTGTACTTGAAGAACACGGCGAACAGCACGGCTATCGCGAGCGAATATGCCGCGAAGATATACCACACGGTGCTCCAGTCGCCCACGACATACATTGCGCCGTCTGCCATCTCGGAGTGCGTGAACATGTTCACCACGGCCTGTGCGCCGAGCGTGCCCACGGTGGCACCGATGCCGTTGGTCATGAGCATGAACAGACCCTGTGCGCTGGAACGCATCTCGTGGCTCGTCTCCTGATTGACGAACAGTGAGCCGCTGATGTTGAAGAAGTCGAACGCCACGCCGTAGACAATCATCGACAGGACGAACATCCACACGCCGCCACCGGGATTGCCTGCTCCGAACAGCCCGAAACGGAACACCCATGCCACCATGGCTATGAGCATCACCTTCTTTATTCCGTAACGCTTGAGGAAGAACGGTATGAGCAGTATGCACAGTGTCTCCGAGCACTGCGATATGGAGATGAGGATGTTTGCATGGTTTGCACCGAACGAGCCGGCATAGTCTGCCACGGCCTTGAAGCTCGTGATGAAGGGGTTGGCAAAGCTGTTCGTAATCTGCAACGCCACGCCCAGCAGCATGCTGAAGATGAAGAATGTCGCCATGGTGCGGTTCCGTAGCAGCGAGAAGGCGTTAAGTCCCAAAGCATCTGCCAGCGTGCGCTTGTGCGGAGTGTCGCTGATGGGGCATGGCGGCAGTGTCATGCTGTAGAATGCCAGCACCAGACCCGTCACGCCCGACACAATGAATTGCATGTGCGTGGTCTGGAATCCGAGGATGTCCACCAGCAGCATGGTGCAGATGAAGCCCACCGTCCCGAAGGTGCGTATTGGCGGATATGCGGTCACGGTGTCAAGCCCTGCGCTCTCCAACGCATTGTACGCCACGGAGTAGGACAGCGACAGCGAGGGCATGTAGAAGCCGATGGCAACGGCAAAGAGCGAAATCATCGTCCCGAAGTCGGCTGCCGTGCCGTAGCTCATGCCGTAGTATCCGAGTGCCAGCATGGCTATGCCCGCAATGAAGTGGCAGATGCCCAGCATCTTCTGTGCCGGAACCCAACGGTCGGCAATGATGCCTATAAGAGGCGGCATGAAGAGGCTGGTGAAGCCCTGCATGGAGTAGAACACTCCGATGTTGGAACCCTGGCCGATGCCTGCCAGATAGCTGCCCATAGATGTCAGATATGCTCCCCACACGGCAAACTGCAGGAAGTTCATTATGATTAGTCTTGCTCTCAATCCCATGGCGAATAGTGTGTTGCGTCTTGCTTGTTTCTGCGCGGCAAAGATAACGAAAGCCTAAGATTGGGCAAAGTATGGTTCAGCAGAAAGTTTTGGTGTGATAAGGTACAGAGCCTGACGCTGTGCAGGAGACGCGGGAGAGGAAAGTTACGGGCAAAAAAGAAGGGTATCTGTCACAGACACCCAATCCAAATTAACCTTAAATCTAATACCATGAAAAACACGGTGCAAAGGTATGCACATTCTGTTTACCACAATGAAAACGGTACGAAAATCGCACTCTTGTTAACCATATTTAACTGAAAGCGCACACAGAGGCCGTTTTTGCATCCCTGCATGCGCTTTTGCCTGTCATAAACCATTATATGCTGTTACTTCATCAGGTCATCGATGCCACGGTTCTTGACCGTATTGCGGAACACACTGAGATACTTGTTGTACGATTCCTTGCCGAGCATGTCCTTGAGGTTGACCAGCGCGTCGGCTATCGCTGTGCGCAGTGTGGCAGACCGTTCGCCGTCCTCCAACGTCATGGCGTTGTCAATCTTCTCCTGTAAGGCGTTCTGCCAGACATCCATCTTGTCGGCCATGGGCGTGGTGAGACTGAGCATTCGTGTCAGTGCTTCCTTCTTCATCACGATGCTGTAGTTGGGCTGTCCGTTACTGCTGTCGTTGCCTGCTGTCTGTGCGGTTTGTGCCAATGCGGTCATGCTGACGCAGAGCACTGCTGCTAAGGATAAAAATGGCTTTCTCATGACTTGTAATCTTTAAGGTGTTAATAAAAATGTTTCCTCTCTACCTCTTTGTTTTAAGGTACGGTGAAGTTATGCGGATTCCTGCACCGGTCTCTTGACGTAAATCAAGAAGTGGGAGCGAACAATGAGAGAGGGGGCTTTTCTTGATTTATATCAAGAGAAAGCCCCCTCTCGGTGTTGTCGTTGTTTCGTGCCGACCGCCGTTATTCGACGTAGAGCACTAATCCTTTCAGGTATTCTCCCTCGGGATGATAGATGTTGACGGGATGGTCGGCAGGTTGTGTCAGCTGGTGCAGTATGCTGACACTGCGCCCTGACTGTGCCGCAGCCGTGAACACAGACGTGCGGAAGTTGTCGCGCGTCACCGCCTGCGAGCATGAGAAAGTGAAGATCAGTCCGCCGTGGCGTATCTTCTCGAAAGCCTTGGCGTTGAGGCGGCGGTAGCCTTGGAGGGCATTGCGCAGTGCGTCACGGTGCTTGGCGAATGCCGGCGGGTCGAGCACGATGAGGTCATAGCGGTCTTTCTCCATCTCGTCGAGGAAGCGGAAGGCATCTTCGGCGTATGCCTCGTGGCGGTTGTCATCGGGGAAGTTCAGCTCCACATTTTGGCGTGTCAGCTCGATGGCTTTGGCAGAGCTGTCCACCGAATGTACGGTCTTGGCTCCGCCGCGCATGGCGTAGACGGAGAAGCCGCCTGTGTAGCAGAACATATTCAGCACGTCGCGCCCTGCCGAATAGTGTTCCAGCAGTGCACGGTTCTCGCGCTGGTCAACGAAGAACCCGGTCTTCTGTCCCTTCAGCCAGTCTATGTGGAAGCGCAGTCCGTATTCCGTGGCGATGTTCTCCTTGCTGCCGCCAAGCAGAAAGCCGTTCTCGGCTCCAAGCTCGGCCTTGTAGGGCAGGGTGGTCTCCGACTTGTAATAGATGTTCTCAATCTGTCCGCTCATGACCTCTGCCAAGGCACGTGCTATCTCCGTGCGCTGCATGTGCATGCCGGCTGAGTGAGCCTGCATCACTGCCGTGCGTCCGTAGATGTCGACGACTAACCCCGGAAGATTGTCTCCTTCGCCGTGAACCAATCGGTAGATGGTATTGTCGCTGCGGTTTGGCAGTCCCAAAGCACGGCGTTTGTCAAAGGCTTCCTGCAACCGTGCTGTCCAAAAGCCGCGGTCTATGCTTTCGCTCTCTGTGAACGTCAGCACACGCACGGCTATGCTGCCTATTTGGAAGTGCCCGCGTGCGGCGAATGTGCCGTCCGACGTGTGCACATCAACGATGTCGCCCTCCTCGGGCTTGCCTTCGATGCGGCTTATGGCTCCCGAGAATATCCACGGATGGAACCGCCTGAGCGACTCCTCCTTACCCGGCTTCAGTATTATCTTGCTTGTCTTCATTGTTCTCGTCTTCTGTCCTTTTTATCATGAAGTCACCGGTGCGTCGCAGCTCTTCCAGCTCTTCGTAAATCTTCAGGCACGACCATGCGTCTATTGCCGCATACTCCTGTTGCGGAATGGTCAGGCTGTCGGCTTCCCAGTTCGACAGACGTTGTGCCTTCGAAATCTTCTTGCCGAACAGATTGGCGTAGATCTTCTGCAGGCTCATGTCCTGTATGCCGAACAGCCGCACGACATCCTGTAGCTCCACGGTGTTGGCAGGGGTGAAGGGGGCACGTTGGTGCAGGGCGTGGTAGTCATCCTTCAGCGACAGGCCGACCTTGCGTATGCGGCTGCTCTCGAGCAGCTCTATCAGCGGCAGCGTCAGCCCTGTCTTGTTCAGCCGGAACAGGAAGCAACGTTCGTCGGTCGACACTTGTAGCAGTGCCACCTTGTGTATGTCGCCGCGCCGGAACGACGGGCGTGTCTCGCTGTCGATGCCTAACGTGTCGTATTCTTTCAGGAAGCGGACAGCCTTCTCCGTGTCTTGCGGAGTGTCCACGACGGTGATGTCGACACCACACTCCTGACGCGGCATTCCGTTCACCTCCTCCTTCTCTATCTTGCTCTTTATGACAATCATTCTCCGTCTGCTTGAAATCTGACCTCGTGCAGCGCACGCAGGGTGTTGACGAGCTTCTGTCCCCAATACTGCGCGAAGTTGTCGCGGCAGACGGCCAAAGCGTCGTTCATCGTCGTGTTCAGACCCTGCTTGAACACAAACACAAAGTTCTTTATGTCCTGATATATGTCGGCAATGTCCTCGGAAATGTGGCATGTCACCGGCCGGTCGCTGTACTTCATGTCCTCGACAAACACGTCGAGATAGTCGTCGCGGTCTCCCATGATGCCTGCCAACGCCGACCGCATACTCTCATAGATTTCTTCGGTGACATAGCTCTCAGGTTCGTCTATGTCCATGCGCCCGATGTCTTCGGGCAGCAGCAGGGCTTTGACATACAGCAACGGCAGAATCTTCATCACCGTATCCACAAAACGTGCACGCGGCATGCCTTCGGCTTCCTCGAGGAAGTTGCACAGCTCTGCCGCCACGGTGACGAACTCCACGCTGTTGCGCTCGAATATTATGCTGCTCTTGCTCTCCATAGGTCTCACAATAGTGGCGCAAAGGTAGCAATTATTAGCCAATGTCCGTGCCCGTTCCGACCATATCGCCCCTAATGCCCATTCTGCCTACATATATATATATAAT
>CAVDAU010000023.1:0-16596 GCA_963607015.1 Streptococcaceae bacterium | reverse complement strand
AGTGCGCCCAATACCCCGGACTGGGGTCGCTTCGCTCCCCTACAGTCCGGGGTTATGCAAAATTGTGTCCCGTCGGGACACCACGGCTTGATGCACACGCTCATAGGATGTGCAACTTCAGAGTGCACCATGCAGGACAGCCTCGGAGAGGCTGATTTCATACCGAACCCCAGCCTAAGGGAGCGAAGCGACCGCAGCCTGGGGCATGCAGATACCATAATATATACCCCGGTTCGGGACAAGAAAAACACCGGCGGCACATCTGCTTCGCACGCAGACGGCCGCCGGCAGTCGGAAGGAAGGACGGAGGTCAGAAGCTGACGTTCACGCCTCCCATGAATGTGGCCTTGGGCATCGGGAACCCTGCATTGATTTCATACTTCTGCGCCAGCAGGTTCTCGCCCTTGGCATAGAGGGTCAGCACGCTGTTGACGCGGTAGTTGACATCGGCATTCCACAGGACGAAGCTCTCCTTCTGTTCGTTGTCGCCGACAGCAGTGAACAGTCCGCTGACCCACTGCACGCCGGTGTTGAACGCCCAACGGCCGTGGCTGTAGCTGACGCCCCCGTAGAGCTTGCTCTCCGGAGCGGCGACCACATGGTTCTCCATGTGCAGTGCGCTGTAGTTGGCATTTGCCGTCCAGGCTTCATTGATGCGGTACGCACCGTTCAGCTCGAGACCCCAATTCTCAATCTCGCCCGTGTTGACGTTGCGCGGACGACCGTCGATGCGCTGCGTCTGTATCATGTTGTCGCCCTTGAGATAGAACACGTTGACGCCATAGACAAGGCGGCTGTCGAGCAGACGCTGCGTGTATGACAGCTCGTAGTTCCACAGACGCTCGGCCTTCAGCCCGTCGTTCTGCGGCGGGAACATATACATCTCCCTCAGGTTCGGGAAGCGGAAGCCTTTGCTAACCATGGCCTTGATCTGTGCGTCCTGCGGCAGACGGAACGACAGTCCGGCCTGCGGCACCCACTCGGTGCCTGCCTGAGAATGATGGTCAAGGCGCAGTCCGGCATCGAAGGTCAGCCATGAGGCGATGTCCTGACGGAAGTCGATGTATCCGGCAACCTCGTTCTCCGACTTGTCGGCATAGGTGTTTGTGGTCTCGCGTGTGGCGATGGACCGGTTCCAGGCATGACCCGTGATGTGCTGGAAGTCAATGCCGGCGGTGATGCGGTTGCCGTGGAACAGCTGCACGCTCTGATAGAGGGAGAAGCCCATCAAGGCATCGTTTGACAGATAGTAGGCTGTCTGCGGACTCCCGCCGCCGGACACAGAATAGCCGTCGTTTATCTTGTGGTGTCCCCAGTTGGCGAAGAGGCTCAGTGCGCCCGATGTCTTGTCGTAGTGGTTCTCCAGTGCGGCAGAGGCTGCACCGCGTGTGATCCACTGCGTGGCATCGGTAATCGGGTTGTCCACCGTTCCCGGGTTGTGCGTCTTGAAGTGGGTCATGTTGATGTCGGCATAGGCTCTCCAGTTGTCGCTCAACTCATAGCCTACCTTGCCGTAGCCGCCGAACTGCTCGAAGGCCATGTTGCTGCGGTGGCCGTCGGTGCGGTTGTATGATGCCGACACGACGCTGCTGAACCTGCCGCTGCGCACGCGGTTCGTCGCCTCGGTCTGAAGAGTGTTGTATGAGCCGTAGCCCACGTTGACGTTGGTGTTCACGCCGTCGTCCTGCATCTTGCGTGTGACGATGTTCACCACGCCGCCCATGGCGTTGGAGCCGTAGAGCAGCGATGCCGGTCCGCGCAGGACCTCAACCTTGTCGGCAAGGAACGTCTGGTAGACATCGGCTATCGGGTGTCCGAAGATACCCATATATTGCGGATGCCCGTCGATGAGCACCATCATCCGCCCCGAACCGGCACTGATGCCACGCAGGGACATACTGCCCGAACCGCCGTCGGACACGGCATATCCCAGTATGCCACGGCTCGTCACGAAAAGACCCGGCACCTGCTCGCTGAGTGTAGGGAGCACGGACGTGCGGTTGTCCTTTATCAGCAGCTGCCGGTTAAGGGTTGTTATCGTCATCGGCAGATGCCGTATGTCTGTCGCATTGCGTGTGCCGGTGATTACGACCTCGTCGGTCTTGTAGTCGCGCGACACGTCTTTGTCGTCGGTCTGTGCCGCAGCCGGCAGAACAGCACCGGCGAGCAATGATGCAATCAAAAGTTTCTTCATTGTGTCTTAAGATTTGTTTGTTACTCGATTTATCACTTAATATTTCTTGTCCGGATGCGCAAAGTTAGGTCGAAGCAGTGTCTTTTCCGTAACTTTGCGGCATCAAAAGGAAAAAGCTGTGGATATGGAGGAAAAAAGAGCCGAATTGAAGGGATTGGGAAACAAGACCGTCTATCGTCAGGACTACGCACCGGAAGTATTGGAGACGTTCGACAACAGACATCAGGACAATGACTACTGGGTGCGCTTCAACTGTCCCGAGTTCACGAGCCTGTGCCCCATAACGGGACAACCCGACTTTGCCGAGATACGCATCGCCTACATCCCCGCCGTCAGGATGGTGGAGAGCAAGAGCCTGAAGCTGTATCTGTTCAGCTTCAGGAACCACGGAGCTTTCCACGAGGACTGTGTGAACATCATAATGAAAGACCTCATCCGCCTCATGGAGCCTAAGTATATAGAGGTGACAGGATTCTTCACTCCGCGCGGCGGCATCTCCATCCATCCTTATGCCAACTACGGCCGTCCCGGCACGAAATACGAGACCCTCGCTGCCGAACGTCTGGCAAGGCACGAGTGAAAGTGTTGGCGGCAGAACCGTCGGCACGGACAAGAGGCGGCAGAGGGCGACGGGATGCTAAGGTTGCGAGCGGTCGATTTTGTCCTGCTGCCACGCATACAGTTTCGCGATGAGTGCTCCACTGATGTTGTGCCACACCGAGAAGACGGCTCCGGGCACCGTGGCCATCGGGTACATGGCGAAATGGACAGCCGCCAGTGAGCTGGCGAGTCCGCTGTTCTGCATGCCGACCTCAATGGATATGGCAGAACACTTGCTGTGGGGCAGCCTCAACATCCGGCTGATGCCGTAACCGAGTGCCAGACCGCAGACGTTGTGCAGCATCACCACAGCGACAATCAGCACGCCACCCACGAGCAGCTTCGCGGCATTGGCACTGACAACACTGCCGACAATCAACGCTATCATTACCGACGACAGTGCGGGCAGAAGCGCAGCCGCTTTCCCGGTGAATCCCGGAAACAGCTTCCGGACGGCGAAACCGACTATTATCGGAAGGATGACGACCTCGATGATGCTCAGGAACATGCCCAAAGCATCGACCTGAATCCTCTCGCCGGCATACAGGAGCATGAGCAGCGGCGTCATTACGGGTGCAAGTACGGTGCTGACGGTCGTCATTCCAACGGACAGGACAAGGTCGCCCTTCGCAAGAAAGGTCATGACGTTTGACGCTGTACCCCCGGGACAACAGCCCACAAGGATGACCCCGACGGCAAGCTCATCGCTGAGTCCGAACAGCCGCGAGAGCAGGAAAGCGGTCAGGGGCATGATGATGAACTGTGCGGCACTGCCGACAATGATGTCGCGCGGACGTGTCAGCACGACCTTGAAGTCGTGAGGGTTGAGTGTCAGTCCCATGCCGAACATGATGAAGCCGAGCATCGGCGTGATCCACGATGTGGAAATCCGGTTGAACGTCCACGGTTGGTACAACGACACAGCCGCCACGACGACGACTATGGCTGCAAAGTATTTCGAAATGAAGTTACAAGCTCTCTGTATCAGCATTGTCTTTCCCTCTCTATTTTTGTTTCAGTATCTTCCCCAACAGAGCATCGTCGGCTTCGGGGAGTATGCGCCTGAGATGATCCATCAATACGGCGTATGACTCACGCGGACTGCGGTCTGCACGGCATGCTTCCTTGCCGAAGCGGCTCTCGGCTGTGGTCAGCAACGCCCAACCCCATCCGTACTGCTTGCCGTCTTGAGCGTGAGGATAGACGAAGTCTTCGGTCACGATGTATCCGGCACTCTGAAGGCGCGCCACGTAGGCGTCGAAGCGTCCGCGCATCTTGGGACCCGTAAATCCGCAGGCTCTGCGCAGATCGCGCGTAATCATGCTTCCACCCTCCGAGAGTGCGTACAGGATGGCTTCTTCGATGCTTCCCTCCTCAATCCGAGGCGAGACGCTGCGCCGCCAGTTGCAGAAGTCCGGCCACAACCTCTTGCTTATGAACGCCGCTTTGCCCAGCACGAACTTGCCGTAGGCACAGCCGGTTTCCTGTATGGCTCCGCCCTTCCATTCCCAAAGCCGCCACTCCCAGCCGCCGTCGGGCAGATTGGTGTAATGGCACTCTTCCGATGCCATTTCGTCTGCCGACCATCCACGGATACCTACGGGCAGTAACGGCAGGATGCCCCATTCCTCTATGGCCTCTTCCAGTTCGGGACACGTGTATATCTTCTTCATTTTTGCGAATAATAAGCATCGGCGCGAGCCAACGTGTCGGGCTTGCCGATGTCGAACCAATGTATTCCGGTCTGCCTGTATGCCGCGAGCGGCAGGCGGGAGCAGACATCGAGGTAGAACGGCATTATGGGGAACGCTCCCTGCCACGCGGTGCCGGTACCCATATATCCGAATATCTCGGGCGAAAGGACATGGATGCCGCCGAATGCCAGCTCACAGCATCTGCCCTCTTCGGGCACGAAGCCCTGCGGACGCACCTCCCCTGTCGCCCTGTTCGTCCATCCGCACAGGCGAAGTCCACCTTGTTGCTCCACGCGGTCGTCGTCCTTTCTGAATATGAGCTTGCGCGAAGTGTCCCTGTCGCTGACGAGCAGTGTCGCCGCCGCCGTGCCCGAAAGGTGCTGTCTGTACATGGCCGTCAGATCCACGTCGCAGGCAATGTCGACATTATGTACGATAAAAGGCTCGCTGCCGTCGAGAAAGGGACGCGCCTTCAGGATTCCGCCGCCGGTGTCGAGCAGGCGGTCGCGCTCGTCGCTGATGTACAGCGTCACGCCAAACGCCGAGTTGGCATCGAGAAAGCACCGGATTTGCTCGCCAAAGTGGTGGATATTGACCGTTATCTCCGTGAATCCCGCCTCCTTAAGCCGCAGGATGACGCGCTGAAGCATGGGGATTCCGCCGACGGGCACAAGAGCCTTGGGCATTCTGTCGGTCAATGGCTTCAGGCGCGAGCCGACACCCGCTGCAAATATCATAGCTTTCATAGTCCGTGGGCACTGAGAGTCCGGTGTATGTCCTGTTCGTTGTGGTGCAGCTGCACCTCGATGCCGTACTTGCGGTTGATGTGCTGCGCCATGTGCTGCGCCGCATACACCGAGCGGTGCCGGCCTCCGGTGCATCCGAAGCAGACCATCAGACTTGTGAAGCCACGGCGCATATAGCGTTCCACCGCCGCATCGACCAGTGCGCAGGCGTGTTCCAGGAACGGTTGCATCTCGCCGCAGCTCTCGATGAAGTCGATGACAGGACGGTCGAGACCATTGAGGCTCTTGAACTGTTCCAGCCGTCCGGGATTGGTCACGGCGCGGCAGTCGAACACGAAGCCGCCGCCATTGCCGCTGCGGTCTTGCGGGATGCCGCCTTTCCTGTAGCCGAAGCTGAAGACCGAGACCACGAGCGGCGGCTTGCCGTCGGACACGCCGGCTGCTGCTGCCGGAGCCGAGGCATCGAACTGCGGCAGGGACACAAGTTGCCTCAAGAGGCTGTCGAGATAAGGATATTCGGCGAAACTGCCGCCGCACAGCAACTGTCCGAGATTTCTGACAGCAAACGGAATGCTTTGTATGAAGTGGCTTTTGTGCTCGAAACAGCCACGGAAACCATACGCGCCAAGCACCTGCAGCGTGCGGAACAGCACGAAATGGCGCAACATACGCATGAAGTGTTCACGGTCGACGCTGTGGTATGACTGCAAGGCATTGAAGTATTCGTCAATAAGTTCCGCACGAAGATCCTCGGAGAAGTTCGCCCGAGCTTGCCAAAGGAATGAGGCGACATCATAGAAGTACGGCCCGCGCCGACCGCCCTGATAGTCGATCAGCCACGGCTGACGGCCGTTGCGGATCATCACGTTGCGGCTCTGGAAGTCGCGGTACATGAAGCTGTCGCTGCGTTCTGCCGGCAGGACACGCGCCATCGCCTCGAAGTCGTCTTCCAGACGGTCTTCCCGGAACTCCAATCCGGAAGTTTTCAGGAAGCAGTACTTGAAGTAGTTCAAATCCCACAGCACACTGCGTCTGTTGAACTCGGGCTGCGGATAGCAGCGGCTGAAGTCCAAGCCCTCAGCCCCAAGGAACTGCACACGCGGAAGCAGCCGCATGACCTCGTGCAGCAATGCCTTCTCGTCGTCGCTGAAGCATCCTGTCTGCCGTCCGCCGCCGATTGCATCGAACAGCGAGGTGCTTCCGAGGTCTTCCTGCAAGTAGCACGAAGCATCATCGCTCTGCGCCAATATCTGCGGCACGGGCAGTCCCTGCTGCCGGAAGTGGCGCGACAGGTACAGAAAGGCTTCGTTCTCCTCGACAGAAGTACCCACGGCTCCAATCACCGTCGTGCCGTCGGCAGCGGCAAACCTGAAGTATTGTCTGTTGGAGCCCGACGCGGCGAGCTTCTGCACGCTCTGCGGCTCACGGCCGCTGTAGCGTATATACAAATCTGTCAACTGTCTGTCCTGCATGTCTCCCTGTGGATTTCGCGTGCTAATATAGCCCTTTTTCACAGGCGCGGCGGCACGTCGGCAAGATTTTATTTACCTTTGCGGGCGTATGCGTAGACTGCACCCCATAATGTTTGCCGGTACGGGCAGCGACGTCGGCAAGAGCGTCATTGCGACGGGCTTCTGCCGCATCTTCCTGCAAGACGGTTACGCTCCTGCACCCTTCAAGGCACAGAACATGGCACTGAACTCTTTTGCCACGCCCGAGGGCTTTGAGATTGGGCGTGCGCAGGCGGTACAGGCGGAGGCGGCGGGCATTCCGTGCCACACGGACATGAACCCGCTGTTGCTGAAGCCGCAGTCCGACCACACAAGTCAGGTGGTGCTGAACGGCAAGCCTGTCGGCAGCCGCAACGCCTATGACTACTTCCGGAACGACGGGCGCGAGGAACTGCGTGCCGAAGTGTGCAGGGCTTACGACCGGCTGGCGGCAACCTACAACCCGATCGTGATGGAAGGAGCCGGAAGCATCTCGGAAATAAACTTGCGCGACACGGACATCGTGAACATGCCGATGGCGATATATGCCGGTGCGGACGTGATTCTCGTGGGCGACATCGACCGTGGAGGAGTGTTCGGCAGCGTCTATGGCACCATGGAACTGCTGACACCGGAGGAGCGCAGACACATCAAAGGCATACTGATAAACAAGTTTCGCGGCGACCTCCGGCTGTTCGACACAGGCACAAAGATGATTGAGGACTTGTGCCGCGTGCCGGTCGTCGGTGTGGTTCCCCACTTCAACGACATATATATAGAGGAGGAAGACAGCGTGGCACTGGCAGCGAAAAGCCGTCAGGCCGAGCACGGGAAGGTGAACATCGCCGTGGTGCTGCTGAGGCACATCAGCAATTTCACCGACTTCAACGTGCTTGAACGTGACCCGCGCGTGCACCTGTTCTACACGAACAATACTGACGACATCGGCAAAGCCGACATCATCATACTGCCGGGAAGCAAGAGCACCATCGACGATTTGTATGAGATGCGGCGCAACGGCGTGGCACGGGCCGTGATTGAGGCTCACCGCAAAGGCACGACCGTTCTCGGCATCTGCGGCGGCTACCAGATGATGGGCGTCGAAGTGCTCGACCCGAATCATGTGGAAGGCGACATTGAGCGGCTGCCGGGGCTGTCGCTGCTGCCGCTGAGCACGACGATGACCGGAGAGAAGGTGACGCGGCAGGACAAGTTCCGCCTCGCCGTCGCAGGAACCGAAGCCGAAGACACGATGGAGGGCTACGAAATACACATGGGAGACACGCATCCTGTTTCCGGAACCGAGGCTTCGCCGCTGGCAGTCTTCACGGACGGACACACGGACGGATACTATGCCGACAGCAGCTGCATGGGGACATACATACACGGCATTCTCGACAACCACGGCTTCACGGACTTCCTGCTGCGGCCGTTCGCGAGGAAGATTGGCGAAGCAGGCAAGGATTTCGACTACCGCGCGTTCAAAGACAGTCAGTACGACAAGCTGGCGGAGCACATCCGCCGCCACGTCGACATGGATTTGATTTACAAAATTCTTACGGACAATGATTGAGGGACACGGCGATGACACATACAGATATGGCTGTGTACCGAAGACGAACTTCAGTTCCAACATCTACAGCCACGCCGACCTGTCGGGCCTGAAGGCGCATCTCGCGCATCGTCTCGACATCATCGGCAGCTATCCCGAGCCGGAAGCCTACAGTCTGGAACGCGCCGTGGCACGCCACTGCCGTATTCCGACGGCAAACGTGATGGTCACGTCGGGAGCTACCGAAGCCATCTACCTGACGGCACAGACATTCCGTGGCACGGAAGCGGCTGTCCTTCAGCCCACGTTCCGCGAATATGCCGACGCGTGCACCATTCACGGCTGTCGTGTGACGTCGCTCTACACGCTTCCGACGGCAGACTCCGGCTACCGCCTGCCGCACAGCATACGGATGTGCTGGATCTGCAATCCCAATAACCCCACGGGGACGGTGCTCGACAAGGACCATGTGCTGAACCTCATCGGCAACAACAGGGAGGTGCTGTTCGTCTTCGACCAGTCGTATGAAGACTTCACGCTGCGTCCGCTGCTCTCTTCCGCCGAAGCATTGGAGTTCGACAATGTGCTGCTGCTGCACAGCATGACGAAAAGATACTGCGTCCCCGGCATCCGTCTCGGCTACATCACCGGCAACGACGGACTGCTCTCGCGTCTGCGCACGAACCGCATGCCGTGGTCGGTCAACGCCGTCGCCATAGAAGCGGGACTGTATCTCCTCGAACGCGGCATCGACAACGTGCCTCCGCCGGAAGACCGTCTGCTCGAGGCACAGCGTCTGCGCAGCAAGCTCAACGCGCTCGGAGCACTCGAGGCGTGGAACACGGACACACACTTCATGTTGGTGCAGCTGCGCACAGGACGCGCGTCGGCACTGAAAGACTACCTGATGCAAAGCCACGGCCTGTTGGTTCGCGATGCGTCGAACTTCGAGGGTCTTGACGACCGCTTCTTCCGCATAGCGGCACAGGATCCTGACGAGAACGACGCACTGGTACGCGCCGTTGCCGATTGGCTGATGGAATGACTGCACGGACATTTTGACGGAGGACACAAAGCGCGATGATGACCGAAACGATATTGGCGGCACTGCTTCTCGGCTGGTTCATGGACCTCGGCTTCGGCGATCCGCCGCGACTGCCGCATCCTGTCGTGCTGTTCGGGCGCATGATTTCGTTCATGGAGCACCGCCTCAACCACGGCACGCACCGCAAGCTCAAGGGAGCGTTCATGGCCGTCACGCTGGTGCTTGTCGTTTTCTTCGGCACGTCGGCACTGCTGATGTTGTGCTTCAGGGTGTCCGGACTGCCGGCTCTCGCCGTGCAGGCCATACTGATTTTCTTTTGTCTTGCCGGCACGACGCTGATACGCGAGGTGCGCGGCGTGTTCCACGCTCTTGACCGCTCGCTCGACGAAGGGCGGCGGCAGGTGGCACGCATCGTTGGTCGCGACACGTCGCAGCTCAGCGCACAGGAAGTGCGTGCTGCAGCCCTCGAAACGCTGGCAGAGAACCTCAGCGACGGTGTCGTGGCACCGCTGTTCTGGCTCATGATAGGCGGCGTTCCGGGCATGATGGCATACAAGATGGTGAACACCATGGATTCGATGGTCGGCTATCACACCGAACGCTACATTGATTTCGGCTGCTTCGCCGCACGGCTCGACGACGTGGCAAACTATCTGCCGGCACGCCTCACGGCCTTTCTGATGCTGCTCGGCATGTGGCGGCTCGACCTGCTCGGCTTCGTCCGCCGCTTCGGGCGATGCCACGCCAGTCCCAATTCGGGCTATCCCGAATCCGCCCTTGCCGGCATACTCGACTGCCGCTTCGGAGGTCCGCACTACTACTTCGGCGAACTGTTTCCGAAACCATACATCGGTACAAACGACCGCGAGCTGACCACCGCCGACATGCTCGTCGCCGTGCGTGTCAACCGCCGCGCCGAAGTGCTGATGGTGCTGCTGTGTTCTGCCGCCTGCCTGCTGCTGTGAGGTTCTGCCCCACCCTCAAAAAAGAGAAGAGGGCACACCGCAATCCTGCCAAAAAGAGAAGAGGCTGCATCGCAACCATGTGATTGCAGTGCAGCCCCTTGGATGTCAAAGCTGAAACGCTAAGTATCGGCGATTACTTCAGCTTCTTGTAGCCATACTTGGCGTTGTCGCCAAGCTCTTCCTCGATGCGGATGAGCTGGTTGTACTTGGCCATACGGTCGGTGCGGCTCATTGAACCGGTCTTGATCTGACCCGAGTTTGTAGCCACTGCGATGTCGGCAATGGTCGTGTCCTCTGTCTCGCCGGAACGGTGAGATGTCACTGTGGTGTAGCCGTGACGGTGAGCCATCTCGATTGCGTCGAGTGTCTCCGTGAGCGAACCGATCTGGTTGACCTTGATGAGGATTGAGTTTGCAGCACCCATCTCGATGCCCTTCTGCAGGAACTTGACGTTGGTAACGAACAGGTCGTCGCCAACCAGCTGGCAGCGGTCGCCGATCTTGGCTGTGAGCTTAACCCAGTTGTCCCAGTCGTTCTCGTCGAGACCGTCCTCGATAGAGTCGATAGGATACTTGCTGATGAGTTCCTCGAGATATGCAATCTGCTCGTCGGCTGTGAGCTTCTTGCCGTTAGGATCTTTCTTCTTGCCGTCCTTGAGCTGGCGGTAGTCGTAGTACCACTTGCCGTCCTCGCATGTTGCGAACTCAGAAGCGGCGCAGTCCATTGCGATGCGGATGTCCTTTCCGGGTTCGTAGCCGGCATCCTTTGTTGCCTGGCAGATGCTCTCCAGAGCGTCCTCAATGCCGTTGAGTGCAGGAGCGAAACCACCCTCGTCGCCTACGGCTGTGGAGAGGCCGCGCTTCTTCAGCAGCTTGGCCAGTGCGTGGAACACCTCGGCACCCATGCGGATGGCTTCCTTCTCGTTGGGAGCACCTACGGGGCGAATCATGAACTCCTGGAATGCGATAGGAGCGTCAGAGTGTGCACCGCCATTGATGATGTTCATCATAGGAACAGGCATGGTGTACGTATTGCAGCCACCGATGTAACGGTACAGAGGAATGTTCAGGGCAGCGGCAGCAGCCTTGGCGCATGCCAGCGACACGCCGAGGATGGCGTTTGCACCGAGCTTGCTCTTTGTGGGAGTGCCGTCGAGTGCCAGCATCTTCTTGTCGATGCCGCGCTGGTTCAGCACGCAGTCGCCCTTGAGTGCCGGAGCGATGACCTCATTCACGTTCTTGACAGCCTTCTGAACGCCCTTGCCTCCGAAGCGCGACTTGTCGCCGTCGCGAAGCTCGAGAGCCTCGTTCTCGCCTGTAGAAGCACCCGACGGAACGGCTGCACGGCCTAATACACCATTCTCCAACACAACGTCAACCTCAACAGTTGGGTTGCCACGTGAATCAATAATCTCACGAGCTACAATTTTCTCAATTTTCATAATTCTTCTTTATTTTTAAAGATAGTGTTTATAATGTATTCTTTTTATATGCGCAAAGTTAATCTTTTTCCGACCAATGTTCCGCAATTTTGACCGTGATTATTTGGCGGTCTTGCCGTCGGCGTTGGCCTCGGGTTTCTTCTTTTCGGTCTTGGCCAGCATGACGATGTTGTAGACCAGTTCCGCCATCCATGCTTCGGAGAAGCTGAGGCGTTCCTTGTATGCCTGTATGCCGGCGGCTGTCTTCTGCTCGTCATCTTTCTTCCAGATGGTCTTGGTGCAGATTTCGTGGACGGTGGACTCGACGGAACTGCGGATGGCGTTCTTGAACACGGCAGGCATGCGCAGCTTCCACTGCATGAGATTGCCTATCATCATCATCAGGTCGTTTGTGAAGCCCTGGAACATGAACATGTATGGCTGCACCTGCGCCTGGTTGCGGCAGTGCTTCTTTATGGAGTTGTCTATCTCCTTGAAGTAGTTTTCGCTGAGTCCGTAGTCCTGCATCAACATCTTGCGGGCTGCCGCTTTCTCGCCCTGCCCCAGCTTGCCGCCCACGGTGGGAACCTTGAACAGCCGCTTGAAGTTTGCAACGTCGGGGATGAAGCGCACGTTTGTTATGCCGAGATTGACGGCCAGTGCCGACTGGAAGTAGACGCGCGTCAGCGACATGAAGTCTTCGGCACTCTTTGCCGAGACGCTGCCGTCTTTCTTTCCGAACAGTTTTGAAAATATGCTCATAGATATATGTGTGGCGGTGCTTGGTTATCGCCGCACAAAGATAGTGCAAATGTTCCTTATAACCGTGGGTGAAGCACATTTAATCTTCCGTCACGAACCGCCGCCGTCCGATGGGCGCAGACGCATAAAAAAATCCGCCGTCTGCACAATGTGGCAAATATTGTGTACTTTTGCACCGCAATCGACGATTGCACACAGAAGAAGAAAATGTGAAGAACAAACACGATAGTGAAGACCTATGGGAAAAGCTATAATCAACAACTACGAGGAATTTGAAGGATACGTCGGGAAGAGAATAGGCGTGTCCAACTACATCGAGATGTCGCAGGAGAGGATTAACCTCTTTGCCGACGCCACGCAGGATCACCAGTGGATACATACAGACCCCGAACGCGCCAAGGTGGAAAGCCCGTTCCACTCGACGATAGCACACGGCTACCTGACATTGTCGGTGCTTCCGCACCTGTGGGACGACATCATACAGGTGAACAACCTGAAGATGATGATCAACTACGGCATGGACAAGATGCGCTTCGGACAGGCTGTGCTCAGCGGACAGCGCATCCGTCTCGTCGCCGACCTGAAGTCGCTCGTCAACCTGCGCGGAATTGCCAAGGCGGAAATCCGATTCTACATCGAGATCGAGAACGGGAAGAAGCACGCCCTTGACGGAATCGCCACGTTCCTCTACTACTTCGAGTGAGAACGCCTCGGACTGCGCACCCCTCAGCGGGTGTCAGTCTTTCTCCGTGTCCGCCGCGTGGAGCATGAAGTCGAGTATCGGACGACACTTGCCCTCGCACGCCGGATAGAAGCAGCCGTGCACGCGCTCCGCGTCCTTGGGTGAAGCTCCCCACCAGAACTCCGCTATCGCCAGAGGCTTCATGCCGTGCTTGAAAGCATACTGCAACAGCTTTGGTGCGGCACACTCTCCGGCACCGGCAGGCGGCAGTTGGCCGCGTGCGTGGTCGAATATCCGGCAGAGATCCTGACGACGACCGTCCCTGCCGATCATCACGAAGTGGCGGAACAGACGTTCCTGCAATGCCGCCGAGCGTTCGTGACGCTCATGCTTCAACCGCTCAATCTCGTCGTCAATGCCGACAACGCGCTGTTGCAACGCCTCCATCCTTTGCCGCCACTCCCTCTCCGCGCGGCGGTATTCCGCTTTCTGCCTTTGGCTCTCGCGTATCAGCTCCTCTTCCTCGGCAGCGGTGAGAGGACTACGGCGCAGCGTGTCGCGTCGCGCCTTGGCTTCTGCCATCTGCGACTTCAGTCTTCCGAGCACGCTGTCTGCCTCATCATGCAGACGCGCCAGTGCCTCGACATCGTTCCTGTACGCATCCGACTGCCGCAGACTGTCTATGCGGGCATTGAGCTGCGAGATCTCGGCCTCTTCAATCTTGAAGAAGCCCTGCGGCTGCAGGAGATCATAGACCGGAGGCACGAAGTAGGGGATGTCGTTGCGCCCGTCGAGCAGACCGGAGAAAGCGGCGAGGAAGCCCAAGCTGCCGTCCCTGTCTCTCACGGCGAGGACACCGAACATCTTGCCCCGTCCCAACTCGTCGCTCCACTCCGCCTTGCTGCCGACAAACCGCTGCACGTCGCGTGCCGCCATCAGGCACAGCGGATGCGGCCGGTAGCAGAACGGATCGTTCAGCTCTGCCGGTATGTCGACAGCCTCCACAGGTTCGCTGAAGGCATGCAGGCGGGCATCCTTCTGCGGCGGCTTCTTGCCGTACCGGCGTTTCTTGAGCCATGCGGCCTTGCGCGCCTCATACTCCGCGAAGTGTTTCTCCAGGAAATTGTCTGCCATGAGGTGACGGGTGTTGAAAGTTCATTGTCTTCGGCCCCAAGCAAAAAAGACTGCTGTGAGGGGGTCATGTCTTCACAGCAGTCTTGAACACTGCACCTGTGCGGCACAGCGTCGTTCTTAACTCTTGTCAGTCGCAGTTTGCCAACTTGTTGTCCGAGCCAAGGACATCCTTGATCTTGCTCTTGTACATCTCGGTCATGTAGTTGCGGGCAACCTTGCCGTACTGACGCGGATCGAAGTACTCAGGATGCAGAGCGAATGTCTCGCGGACACCGGCTGTGTATGCCAGACGGGAGTCTGAGTCGATGTTGATCTTGCATACTGCACTCTTCGAAGCCTCGCGCAGCTGCTCCTCCGGTATGCCCACTGCATCGGGCAGATGGCCGCCGTACTGGTTGATGATGTCCACATACTTCTGCGGAACGGAAGAAGATCCGTGCAGGACGATGGGGAAGCCCGGGAGCTTCTGCTCAATCTCGTGCAGGACATCGAAAGCCAATGGAGGAGGAACCAGACGGCCTGTCTTCGGGTCGCGTGTGCACTGCTCCGGCTTGAACTTATATGCGCCGTGGCTTGTGCCGATAGAGATGGCGAGGCTGTCGCATCCGCTGCGTGTGGAGAAGTCGATGACCTCCTCGGGACGGGTGTAGTGAGACTCCTCTGCTGCAACCTCATCCTCAACGCCTGCCAGGACACCAAGCTCTGCCTCAACGGTGACATCATACTTGTGGGCATACTCGACACACTTGCGTGTCAGCTCGATGTTCTCCTCGTAAGGCTTGCTTGAACCGTCGATCATGACGCTTGAGAAGCCCAGATCCACGCAGTCCTTGACCAGCTCGAACGTGTCGCCGTGGTCGAGATGCAGTGCGATCTCAGGATGATTGCATCCGAGGCTCTTCGCAAACTCAACGGCACCCTGTGCCATATAACGGAGCAGGATGGGGTTGGCGTAGGCGCGTGCGCCCTTCGACACCTGCAGAATGACCGGTGACTTCAGCTCAGAGCTGGCAGTGATGATAGCCTGCAGCTGCTCCAGGTTGTTGAAGTTGAATGCAGGCACGGCGTAACCGCCATTGACGGCTCTCTTGAACATATCGCGGGTGTTCACCAAGCCTAAATCTTTGTAGTTTACCATTTCTTTTTTATAGTTTAAGTTGTCCGAATATCCGTCTCTCTTGTTTCGACGTGCAAATTTAGTCAATCTCTTTTTAATACAATGTACTCGCGCCTTACTATTTTTTCCCGCGCTCGCCGGTTCCGCGCTGCCGCCGCGACAGTCCTCCCGTTTTTCACTGCATGTCCCTGAGCCTGACCTCTATGCCCGATCCGGCTGCGTCGAGCCGCTGTTTGATCTGCGACACGTCGGTACTGCCGAAGTGGTACGGGATGAGTATGCGCGGCCGGATGACCTGTGCGGCATGCACTGCCTGTTCCACAGTCATGGTGTATGGCCGGTTGACGGGCAGGAAGCACACGTCGATGTCCTTGATGTCTGCCATCTCGCCGATGTCCTCGGTGTCGCCGGCGACATAGACGCGCAGACTGCCGTCGAACGTGAACACATATCCGTTGCCCACACCCTGCGGATGGAACTGCCGGTGTCCTTCGGTGGTGTTATAGGCCGGCACCACGTCCAGGGCGATGCCGTCGTGCAGCTGCACGTGTCTGCCATTGCGCAGCACTGTGCCGCGCTGCAGGCTGTCATGGCAGCGTTGGTTCATGTAGAGACGCGTCGAGGCCGCGCTCAGCGTGTCTATCGTGGCGGGATCGAAGTGGTCGCCGTGCTCGTGGGTCAGCATGATGATGTCGGCCTTGGGGAACTTCTTGTAGTCGGTGTACCGTCCGTGGTTGGCCACAGGGTCTATCTGTATGCTCACGCCCTTGTAGGACAAGGCCAGCGAGCCGTGCTTTATCAAGGTGATGGCGACATCATTGCCGCTGCCGGTGCGGAATGTCTCCACCTTGTAGTCCTCCTGCGCGTTCATCATGTCGGCAGCCATCAGCCCGATGACCGAAAACAGCAGTATGTATCCTTTCATGTGCATTTTTTTGTGTCTGTTCATGTGTATTTGCGTGTGTCAGTGCCGGTGTGTGTGGGTGCCGTCGTTCTTGCACACAAAGATAGCAAAACAAAACGGGTTTTGAAAGAGGATGCGACAAAAAGTTTTCAACAGGTCATTGCATGCAACCCCGAGCGGTATCAGTTGGTATCAGTATCAGTTTTCTTTTGTGCAAAACACAAGAAAATTTGCCGCACGAAAAACTTGAATAGAACCTTTATATATATAAATATATATATATTTATATAT
>CAVDAU010000022.1:0-16778 GCA_963607015.1 Streptococcaceae bacterium | reverse complement strand
TGGACGTACAGCCATAGAACCTGTGGACGTACAGCCATAGATCCTATGGACGTACAGCCATGGAGATACTGATTTTCAATGCGTTACAACGCCCAACACCCAACACCGATATTCACGCCACGGGATATGGATAAATGAAAGAGCCGTGTGTTGGGGGTTGTCACGTCTTGCTTGCTTTTACGGAAAATGTTGCTACCTTTGCGGGTTCAAAAACACGTAATCTATAAAATACTGACGATATGAACATATCTTATAACTGGTTGAAGGAGTACGTAGACTTCGACCTCGGCCCTCAGGAACTTGCCGACGCACTGACATCAATAGGTCTGGAAGTGGGCGGCGTGGAGGAAGTCCAAACCATAAAAGGCGGATTGGAAGGACTGGTCATCGGCGAAGTGATGACGTGCGAGCCACACCCAAACTCTGACCACATGCACATCACCACGGTCAATCTCGGTCAGGGAGACCCCGTGCAGATTGTCTGCGGAGCACCCAACGTGGCTGCCGGACAGAAGGTTGTCGTTGCCACCCTCGGCACGAAGCTCTATGACGGCGACAACAGCATCACCATCAAGAAGACCAAGCTGCGCGGCTACGAGTCGTGCGGCATGATCTGCGCAGAGGACGAGATCGGCATCGGTACCGACCATTCGGGCATCATCGTCCTGCCCGCCGATGCCGTTGTGGGTACGCCCGCCAAGGACTACTACAACATAAAGAGCGACTACGTGCTGGAGGTCGACATAACCCCCAACCGTGCCGATGCCTGCTCGCACTACGGTGTGGCACGCGACCTGTACGCCTACCTTGTGCAGCGCGGAGTGCAGACCCGGCTCCACCGCCCGTCGGTCGACACCTTCAAGACCGACAACAACGACATTGACATCAACATAACCATACAGAACGCCGAGGCATGTCCGCGCTACGCAGGCATCACCGTCGAGGGCATCACCGTGAAGGAAAGCCCCCAATGGCTTCAGGACAAGCTCCGCACCATAGGCCAGCGTCCCATCAACAACATCGTCGACATCACGAACTACATTCTCTTTGCATACGGACACCCCATGCACTGCTTCGACGCAGACAAGATAAAGGGCAACCACGTCATCGTGAAGACCATGCCCGAAGGCACCAAGTTCGTCACGCTCGACGGCGTTGAGCGCACGCTGAGCGACCGCGACCTCATGATCTGCAACAGCGAGGAGCCTATGTGTATCGGCGGCGTGTTCGGCGGTCTCGAATCGGGAACCACGGAGAGCACAAGGAACGTCTTCCTCGAGAGTGCCTACTTCAACCCGACGTGGATTCGCAAGGCGGCACGCCGTCACGGCCTGAGCACCGATGCGTCGTTCCGCTACGAGCGCGGCATCGACCCCAACAATACCATATATATATTGAAGCTGGCGGCGATGATGGTCAAGGAGCTGGCAGGCGGCACCATCTCGTCGGAAATCAAGAGCGTGTCGACCAAGGAGTTCCCGCCGTTCCGTGTGGAGCTGGCCTACGACAAGGTGAACGCCGTGATTGGCAAGGCCATACCGGCCGAGACGGTGAAGAGCATCGTCAGCAGCCTTGAGATGGAAACCGTCAACGAGTCGGCAGACGGGCTGACGCTCGACGTGCCGCAATACCGTGTCGACGTGCAGCGCGACTGCGATGTCATAGAGGACATCCTGCGCATCTACGGATACAACAACGTGGAGATACCGACGACGCTCCAATCGAGCCTCACCCACCCGGGCGAGACCGACCGCAGCGACAAGCTGCAGAACATCGTGGCAGAGCAGCTGGTCGGTGAGGGATTCAACGAGATAATGAACAACTCGCTGACCAAGTCCGCCTACTACGACAGCCTTGTCGCCTACCCTGCCGCCAATGCCGTGAAGCTCCTGAACCCGCTGAGCAACGACCTGAACGTGATGCGCGAGACGCTGCTCTTCGGCGGACTGGAGACCATAGCCCGCAATGCCAACCACAAGAATCCCGACCTCAAGCTGTTTGAGTTCGGCAACTGCTACTTCTACACAGCCGACCGCCTGGATGCCGACAAGCCACTGGCGGCATACACGGAGAACTGCCACCTCGGCCTGTGGCTGACGGGCAACAATGTGCGCAACTCATGGGCACATCCCGACGAGCCGAACAACGTCTTCATGCTCGAAGCCTACGTGCGCAACATCTTCGCACGCCTCGGACTGCGCCTGCGCGACCTGTCCGTCCAAAAGTTCAATACCGACATCTTCGCGACAGCCGTCTCTGTCAAGACCGCTACCGGCAAACTGCTGGCGGTCTACGGCATCGTGACGCGCAAGCTGCTGAAGGACTTCGACATCAGCCATGAGGTCTTCTATGCGGACATCAACTGGAGCGAACTGATGAAGGCAACGCGAAGCAACGCCGTCAGCTTCAAGGAGATTGCCAAGTTCCCCGCCGTGAAGCGCGACCTGGCACTGCTGATCGACAAGGAGGTCAAGTTTGCAGACATAGAGAAGATTGCCTACGAGACCGACCGCAAGCTGATGAAGAGCGTCGAGCTGTTCGATGTCTATGAGGGCAAGAACCTCGACTCGGGCAAGAAGTCATACGCGGTGACGTTCACCATTCAGGACGAGAAGCAGACGCTCAACGACAAGGCCATCGACAAGCTCATGCAGAAGCTCGTCAAGAACCTTCAGGACAAGCTGGGCGCAAAGCTGAGATGAGGAGCCGCAGCAACCGAAACGGAAAAATAAACGAACAACAATAAACAACACAATTAAAAAACAACAGAACCAATGGGAAGAGCGTTTGAATACAGAAAAGCGACTAAGTTGAAGAGATGGGGACACATGGCCAAGACATTCACCCGCCTTGGCAAGCAGATTGCCATAGCCGTGAAGGCCGGCGGTCCGGAACCCGAGAACAATCCCACGCTGCGTTCTGTCATTGCCGTGTGCAAGCGTGAGAACATGCCTAAGGACAACATCGAGCGTGCCATCAAGAATGCGGCGCAGGGCAAGGACCAGAGCGACTACAAGAGCATGACCTACGAAGGCTACGGCCCTCACGGAATAGCAGTGTTCGTCGATGCACTGACCGACAACCCCACACGCACCGTGGCAGACGTGCGCTCGGTGTTCAACAAGTTCAGCGGCACGCTCGGCACCATGGGATCGCTGGCGTTCCTGTTCGACCACAAGGCGGTGTTCACGTTCAAGAAGAAGGACGGGCTGGACATGGACGACTTCATCCTCGACATGATCGACTACGGCGTTGACGAGGACTACGACGTTGACGACGAGGAGGGCACCATCACCATCTACGGCGACCCCAAGAGCTACTCGGCCATACAGAAGCACCTCGAGGAGCAGGGCTTCGAGGATGTCGGAGGCGAGTTCACCTACATCCCCAACGACCAGAAGGACGTCGCGCCGGAACAGCGCGAGACCATCAACAAGATGATCGAGAAGCTCGAGGAGTTTGACGACGTTCAGAACGTCTACACGAACATGAAGCCCGGAGAGGAAGCGGAGTGAAGCCGACCGTCGGCAGACGATGCGGCGGCGGACAATGACTGCCCCCTACCCGTCCTGTCAGGCTACATTATATAATTGAAGAAGGCATCTGTCCACACGGTATGGACAGATGCCTTCTTCGGTTTTGCGCCGCCGGACCGACGCCGTCAGTCGTCCCAGCCTTCGAGCTTGTCGGCAATATCCGGCATCTGGCTGCGGTGGAACTCGGGATCGCGCCCTTCCTTCTTCTGCCGTGTGTAGTCCGCCACAAGGTAGCGCACCTTCGGGAACAGCAGCACGATGGCAACAAGGTTGCACATTGTCAGCAACGCCATGAACAGATCCGAGAGGCTCCACGCCATCTCGAGCGACATCACCGAGCCGAAGAACACGCAGCCGCACGAGAACAGCTTGAAGACGAACATCGCGGTCTTGCTCTTGGTGAAGTAGACGAGGTTGGTCTCGCCGTAGTAGCAGTTGGCGATGATGGTGCTGTAGGCAAAGAGCCAGATGATGATGGCTATGAACGGCGTGCCTATCGAGCCTATCTCGTGGCTCAGGGCGTTCTGCGTCAGCTGTATGCCGTTGCTTGCCGTGTAGTCCACGCCGCTGCACAGGATGATGAACGCCGTGCACGAGCACACCACCAGCGTGTCCGTGAACACTCCCAGTGCCTGCACCAGTCCCTGCTTCACGGGATGGCTCACCGCGGCCGTCGCCGCAGCGTTCGGCGCAGAGCCTTCGCCGGCCTCGTTGCTGAAGAGGCCGCGCTTCACGCCCATCATGACAATCGTGCCCAGCGTGCCGCCGGCAAACTGCCCTATGCCGAACGCGTTCTCGAAAATCATGAGGAAGACGCGCGGCAACGACGTGATGTTGGCAATCACCACGCCGAAGGCGACAATCAGATAGACCACCGCCATCACCGGCACCACCACGCCGCTGACCTTGGCAATGCGGTGGATGCCGCCGAAGACCACCACCACCGACAGTGCGGTGACGATGATGCCCATCCACGTCGTGGAGATGCCGAAGGCTTCCTCCCACGCCTGCGCTATCGAGTTTCCCTGTATGCAGTTATAGGCACAGCCGAAGGTGAGTATCATCAGCACGCTGAACAGCACGCCCATCCGGCTATTGCCAAGGCCGTACTTCATGTAGTAGGCGGGGCCGCCGAAGAACGACTTTTCGCCCTTGCGCTTGTAGAGCTGTGCCAGCGTCGATTCCACGAATGCCGATGCCGAGACCATGAGTGCCATTGCCCACATCCAGAAGACCGACCCGGGGCCGCCCACGCTGATGGCCGTAGCCACGCCTGCCAGGTTGCCCGTGCCTATTCTCGATGCCAGTGCCACGATGAAGGCCTGGAACGACGAGATGTGGTGCTTTCCGTCCCGGTTCTCGGACTTGCCGGACTTGAACATCAGGCGCATCATCTCCCCGAACATGCGGAACTGCACGAAGCCCGTCCGCACCGTGAAGTAGACGGCAACGCCTATCACCACCACAAGCACGATGTATGTCCACAGGAACTCCTGTGCGCCGTCTATCGCGCTGTTCAACATTCCCACGATTGATTGTGTCTCTTCTGTCATATCCTGTATAGTTGTCTGTGTCTGTTTCCGTTACGGTCTGCGTTCTCTGCTATCTCAGCACGTCGTTATGGAGCGACGCGTCCTTGTCGTGTTTCTCGTCGGGCACGAGGTAGCGGTCGCCGCTGACCTTCACCATCTGCTCCAGGAAGCCCTGCGGTATGGGATAGTCCGTGGCGCGTCCGCGCACTACCTTTCCGTTCTCCGAGGGGCGCACCTTGAAGTCGTTGTACTTCACGATGAGCAGCTGCGCCAGCTGCATCCAGCGGTCCATCATCTGCTGAGAGGCGCGGATGCTGTAGTCGTTGAGCATCTTCACGGCTCCGTCCTTGTCGCCGCCGTCATACACGGCCTTGGCGAGTGCTTCCACCACGCTCTGGTCGCCGTGGAAGCGGTTTTCCAGCTCGCTCTGCGCCTCGCGCAGGTCGCCTATCATGAGGTTATAGCGCGGATAGATCATGTTTGCCACCCAGTTCTGCATCCAGAAGGCGGACTTGAACGAGAATGTCTGTCCGCTTGCCACGCTCGAGTCGAAGCACTCCGGCGTCTGTGTCGATCCGCAGTAGATGGGGACGTAGGCCACCATGTTCGAGTCGTCGTTGCCGAACCACAGCACGCCGCCGATCTCGTTTGGCAGGTAGTCGCGCATCTGAGCCACGAGCGTGAACATGCTCTGGACGGTGCCGATGGGGCGTTCCTGGAAGTATTTCCTGCCGTTGACCTCGTAGGTCAGGGGCGACGGACGGTTGGGGCTGGCATACGGTCCCCAGCTGTAGTCGTTGGTCTCGTCGAGCGGCGTGCCCTCATAGTGGTCGCGCATGGCGTCCTGGATGTCCTGTACGGAGAGCTTTTTCACGGGCTTGATGTAGAGCGGCATCTTCCTGTCGCTCGTGCCGAGGATGAAGGGCAGGTATTCGTTCATTGCGGGGTCGCACCACTTGGTGAAGAAGCTCCACACGCGTGCCTCGCAGAAGCGGCGGCCGCTGAAGTCGAGCGGGCAGTATGCGTCGCAGAAGCTGAAGTCCTTGTCGCTGCCCTTGTAGTACCCCCTCTCGCGGGCAAAGCTGACCACGTCTTCGGCATACATGCAGTTCTCCTTGTCGTCGAACGGTATCTTGTCTATGCGGCTCTGGTTGGCGTGTGCGCTGACGCAGTCGTCGGGGATGCGGATTGCCACCCAGATGGCTCCCTTGCCGCCCTTGCCCTTGCCGATGATTTCCATGATCCACGCCTCGTTGGGGTCGCAGACGGAGAAGGTCTCGCCCTCGCTCGAATAGCCGTATTTGTCCATCAGGTCCGCCATCACCCTGATTGCCTCGCGTGCGGTCTTGGCGCGTTGCAGGCCCAGCTGCATCAGCTGCGGATAGTTTATCAGGCCGTCGGGATTGCGCAGCTCCGTGCGTCCGTCGAAGGTGGTCTCGGTTATGGTCAGCTGGAACTCGTTCATGTTGTTCACGACGTTGAACGTGTGCGCCGCCTGCGGAATGGAGTCAGGCACGGCATCCGCCCTGCCCCACATTCTCAGGGCCATCATCGTGCCCGGCTTGTAGTCGGCGGCCGGCCTTATGCTCAGTCCGCTGTAGCCGCCGTAGCCGTCGCAACTGTACGTACAAATGACAGAACCGTCTGTCGAAGCCTTCTTGCCAACGATGATGTTGGTGCAGGGGCTTGCCGTCAGGCAAGCCATGCCGATGGCAAATGCCGAAATAAATAACCTTTTCATCTGTATTTTTAAGTTTGGATTTACATTTCGTCGCTAATTTGCGCCAAAAGTACAACAAAAAGATTATCGCTACAACACTTCGCCTCCTTTTTTGTCTCCTCGCCCGGCCGTCACTGCGCAGTGTGCGCGGCGCACGCCCAATGCTCATGTCCTGTGGCGTGTGTGCCTCTCCGAGGCACGGATATAGGTGTCTACGCTGACCCCGGACTGGGGTCGCTCCGCTCCCCTACAGTCCGGGGCTACGCATGAAATCAGCCTCTCCGAGGCTGTCCTGCATGATGTCTGCTCTAAGCCTCGATGATGTCTGTTCCCGTAATGTCGGCACGATGTCTGCTACATCTCATGATGATGTCCACCCATGCCGTGGTGCCTCGGAGAGGCACATTTCATGCCTAACCCCGGTCTAAGCGGAGCGCAGACCGGGGGTGCGAGGCGTACTCCCACCGTGGTGCCTCGGAGAGGTACACACGCCACAGGATATGGATAAATGAAAGAACCGTGCGGACGGTCATCACAACCGGAGCGGATTGTGATGACAACCAGAGCGGATTGTGATGACAATCGGAACGAATTGTGATGACAATCGGAGCGGATTGTGATGACAATCGGAGCGAATTGTGATGACAATCGGAGCGAATTGTGATGACAATCGGACCGAATTGTGATGACAATCGGACCGAATTGTGATGACAACCGGAGCGGATTGTGATGACAATTCGAAGCAAAACCTTGCAGGCCACGGGACGAAGCCGTATATTTGCAAGTGACATAGCCGTTTATGAACCTTAAAAAACACAGAGAGACATGATAAGCCTGATCAAGATCAAAGGCACGAACCTTTGGACAAAAGAAAAAATCTACTACCCGCGATGGACACGCACGTCGACCGTCACGAAGACCGCGCTGGCCAAGATCATGGCGCGCGGATCGACGTTCTCGACCGGCGAGGTGGAGGGCGTGATGACCGACTTCGCGCAGCACATCTTCGACCAGCTGCTGGCGGGCAACGACGTGCAGATTGACGGGCTGGGCACTTTCAAGCTCAAGGTCAGCGGCCCGTCGGCGGCGACGGCGCGTGGCGTGACTGCGGCGGGTGTCACGTCGGGCGTGGTCTTCATCCCCGAACCGGCACTCGTCTCGCGGCTGAACGACGAAGCCGAATACCGGTTCGTCTCCGCCGTCACCGCCGACGGACAGCAGGACGCTGACGGCGGGCAGTCGTGAAGCCCCGGCTGCGCCGTCGTGCCCCCGAAAAATAAAAACCCTGCCGGAGGCTTTTCAGCCCGAGACCGGCAGGGTCGACGCAAGAAGTATGAGAATTGCGTCCTTACGCGGTGCGTGCGCTATTCGCTGCGCAGGTTCTCCGCAGGATTGGCGTGTGCCGTCCGGTGGACGAGCAGCATGGAGACGGCCATCACGAGAGCCAGCACCGCCACCGCACAGAGCGTGAACAGCCACCACGTGAGCCGTACCTTCACGGCAAACATCTCGAGAATGGCGTCGCCGACGCGCCATGCCAGCAGGCAGCCGATC
Source organism: Streptococcaceae bacterium (assembly GCA_963607015.1). Taxonomy (GTDB): domain Bacteria; phylum Bacteroidota; class Bacteroidia; order Bacteroidales; family Bacteroidaceae; genus Bacteroides. Next base: position 8,436 of record CAVDAU010000022.1, on the reverse strand, counting down.
GCGGTTCCCGGCACTGCCACCGGGAGCAGGTGACGCTGGAACAGACGCTGCACGCTCCACATGCCTGCGCCCAGGATGCTGCGCACGGCAATCTCGTAACGCCGCCGCGCCACCTCGTCGCGCACGTATGCCACGAGTCCTCCGAGCGAGATGAGCAGGATGCAGAGTCCGGCAAAGACCACGGAGTTGCGTATGTTGCGCAGCTGCTCGTAGAGGTTGCCCACCTGCAGGCTCATCATGTAGACGGTGGGCGGATTGGAAGTCATGGTGCTGTTGACGATGTCCTGCACGCGGGCGATGTTGTCCGACCCCATGTTGTGCAGGCGGACGTAGATGTTGTTCCCGTCGACATACAGGCCCGACACGGCGAGTGTCGGACGCCGGTCGCGGTTGCTGTGCAGGCTGCCGACCTGGAAGTCCCTGTAGACACCGACGATGGTCAGCGGGTTCCTGCGCTCGTAGGAGGTGACGTAGATCTCCTGCCCTATGGGCGACCCCGTCCATCCGGCACGCTCGCGCATCTTCTCGACGAAGCTCTCGCTGACCATCACCTCGCGGTTCAGCGAGTCTGCCATCCCGACCGTGAACGTGCGCCCCTCGGTCACGGGGATGTCGAGCGTGCCGAAGAAGTCCTCTCCCACGCCGAAGAGGTCGCCGATGTTCATGTAGACCTCGTTGGTCTCGCCGTTGAAGACATTGTCGCCGCTCATCTCGTCGGTCAGATACTGGTCTGCCACCGTCGCCCCCGCCACGTTCGGGTCTGCCCTCAGCCGTTCGAGACAGAGATCCACCTCGCGCCCGGACACGCCGCGGTATGACATGACGAGCGTGTTCCGGTAGTCATAGCCGAGGTCGTAGTGCGTCAGCTTGTCATACTGCAGGCCGATGACCGCGATCAGCCCGACAAACAGCGATGTCAGCACGAACTGCACGAACAGCAGTGCCAGCTTCCACTGCCGCTTGCTCTCGGTGTAGCGTCGGTAGGCATAGGTCACGGGGATCTTCGTGTAGATATATGCCGGCAGCAGGCCGCAGACCGCAGTGATGAGCAGCACGATGGCGGCACATACGGCGATGGTCTGTGCGGGGAACAGGCTCCGCAGGCTGTGCTCCAGATACTGCTGCACCACGTCCTGCATGGCGAAGACAATCAGCGCGGCAAGCGGCAGGCTGAGGCAGCAGACGTGGACAAACGACTCTGCCAGCACCATGCGGCAGATGTCGCCCTTGCCCGCTCCGTAGCAGCGGTAGGTGGCGATGCTCTTGCTGCGGTTCACCATGCCCGAGAGCACGAGCAGGATGTAGTTCAGGACGGAGACGAGCAGCATGATGATGCCGAAGCCCAGGAACACGAAGTTCAGGGTGCGCGCGCCGTCGTCGTCGAGCAGCAGGTTCTTCATCGGCGTCAGGCTGATGGTGTACTTCATGCCCATGCGGTCAAGGCTCTCGCCTACGTGGTCGCGTATCATCTTGTCCATGCGCGGTTGGAGCGTCGCAGGGTCGGTGCCGTGGCGCAGGCGCACGTAGCTGCGGTAGCGGTCGTTGCCGAACCAGTTCTGCGTGCCGTCATAGCCGAAGAGGAGATTGACCGACGCCATGCCCACGATCATGTCCATGTCCTGAAGCGTGGTGTTCTCCGGCAGTGTCTCGAACACTCCCGCGACGGTCAGCTCCAACTTCTCGTTGAACTTGTACTTCACGGTCCGCCCAAGGATGTCCGCCCCTGCGGCGCGGTAGAGCTTCTCGCTGATGTAGACCGTCCCCGCCTTGTCGAGTCCCGTCTTGGGGTCTTCGCCGGTTACGATCTTCAGCGGGAACACGTCGAAGAAGCTCGTGTCCGTCATGCAGACGCTTCCCGCCAGTTCGCGCCCGTCTTCCGTGACGAATATGCCCGACCGGGCGTTCGTCACCGGAGTGAATCTCGTTGCTGCCTCCACCTCGGCACACACGTCCTTGAGGCCCGGAGCCACACCTCCCGACGTCGAGAAGTAGCTCTTCCACGGCTCGTCCTTCTCCCGGATGTTCTCCGACAGGATGTATGTATCCTCAAGCCTCGGAATGAAGCTGTCGTAAGACCGCTGGTAGATCACCTCTGCCAGCAGCAGCAGGCCGAGTGCCAGGCCGATGCCGAGACACAGGATCTTCACAGCGTTGGCCTCGCCCTTGCGGAACAGAGACCTGAATGCCCTCTTTATATCGTTCATTGCCATATACATATTTATATATATAGTGGTTCTTCTTTTGTTGCGGTTCTCGCCGTCCGTGCGGTCACAGCTGTCCGGCGGTCTTCATGATCTGTCCGTCGAAGAGGTTGACGACGCGGCTCGCGAAGCCGGCATCCCTCTGGCTGTGGGTCACCATCACGATGGTGGTGCCCTCGGCGTTCAGCTTCGTCAGCAGCTCCATCACCTCCTGTCCGTTCTTTGAGTCGAGGTTGCCCGTAGGCTCGTCGGCGAGAATTATCTTGGGTTGGCTCACGACGGCACGCGCAATCGCCACGCGCTGCTGCTGGCCGCCGCTGAGCTGCTGCGGATAGTGCTTGGCGCGGTGGCTGATGGCCATGCGCTTCAGCATCTCGTCCACCCTGCGGCGGCGTTCGTCGGCAGGCACGCCGAGGTAGGTCAGCGGCAGCTCCACGTTCTCGAAGACGTTAAGCTCGTCGATGAGGTTGAACGACTGGAACACGAAGCCTATGTTGCCCTTGCGCACCTTCGTGCGGTCTTTCTCCTTCAGGTGTCCCACCTCCTGACCGTTCAGGTAGTAGTCGCCCGACGTGGGGTTGTCGAGCAGGCCGATGATGTTCAGCAGGGTTGACTTTCCGCAGCCCGACGGGCCCATGATTGCGACAAACTCATTGTCGGCGACCTCAAGGCTGACGTTGTTCAGTGCCAGTGTCTCTACCTCGGTAGCGACAAACTTCTTCGTGATGTTCTCTAACTTGATCATAGTTCTGTGTGTGTGTTATTTGTTGTTCGTTTATTTGTTGTTCCTGTTAATATATGTGTGTTCTCTCATTCTGTCCTGATGCTCTCCACGGGGTTGGCGTTGGCAGTCTTCCAACTCTGCAACGCCACGGTGGCGAACGTGATGACGGCTATCAGCGCGAACGCCGCCACAAACAGCAGGGGCGTCATCTGCGTCTTCACGGCAAACGACTCGAGCCAGCGCGTGCCGATGACGTAGCCCGCCGGTGCGGCAATGGCGAAGCAGCCCGCGAGGATGAACGCATAGCGGCGGCAGAGCATCTGCACGATCTGTGCGGTGGTGCTGCCCAGCACCTTGCGTATGCCTATCTCCTTGCGGCGGTATTCGCTCTCGAACATCGTCAGTCCGAACACGCCGATGACGCTGATGGCTACCGCCAGCAGTGACAGCAGCAGCACCTGCTTGATGAAGAGGCTCTCGCTCTTGTATGCCTGTTCCAGCACCCGGTCCATGAAGCGGACGTTGAAGTCGTGGTTCGGCGTGAACTCCTCCAGCGCACTCTGAATCCCGCTGCGCACGGCACGCATGTCAGCTCCGGCAGACACGCGCACGTTGATGCAGTCAAGCGTCAAGCTGTACTGCTTGTTGCCGTTGCGGATAAGCATGATGGCAAGCGGCTCGTCGAGGTCTTCCGTGCGGAACGACTTGTAGCGGAAGTTCCCGCAGAAGCCCACGACCAGCAGGCTGTCTTCCGTATAGGAGTTTGTCTGCTCCACGAACGGGTATTTCTTGCGTGTGGCCTCGTTGAAGATCACGGCATCGCGGTCGGTCTCGTTGAACGTGCGTCCGTCGGTGATCTTCAGTCCCATCACGGCAGGATAGTCGTTGTCGCCGAAGAACGCGTCGTACTCCATGCGCCGCTCTCCCTCGCCACGGGCGAAGCGCATGATTCCATCCACCGCGTTCACCGTCTGGTAGGAGAAGCTGACGCCCTCGACGCCGCTGATGGAGCGGAGCCTGTCCTTCACCGCCGCACTGCTCTTCACGGTCTCGGGCGTGCCGTCGGCCACGATGAGCCGGTCGCGGTCATAGCCGTAGTCGGACGTGTAGATGTAGTGGCTCTGCATGAGCATTATGCCGATGAACAGCACCAGAGTGAAGGATATGACAAACTGCACGGCCACGAGCGCGGTGCGCAGCACCTTGCCGCGCGGCGACAGGCCGAACGATCCTTTCAGCACGAGTGCGGGCGGGAACGACGTGACGTAGTAGCTCGGATATGATCCTGCCAGCAGCCCCACAAGCACGCTGATGCCGAGCAGGGCGGCAATCAGACCGGCGTTGCTGCCAAGGCCGAGGGTGGCCTGCACCAATTGCTGCACGCCCATGTCTGCCGTGACCGTGACGAGGAGCAGCGACAGCAGGAACGACAGCAGACTTATCATGACCGCCTCCGCAAGCAGTCCGCCGCGCAGTTGTGCGGCAGTGGCACCGAGCACCTTCTGCGTGTTGATGCCGCGCAGCCGCATGGGTGTCTCCGCAAGGAAGAAGTTCATGAAGTTGACGGCGGCAATGAACACGATGAGCAGCGAGAAGCAGACGAGCATGTAGATTGAGGAGTGCGAAATCTCCCTGCTGTATGTGCCCGTCACGAAGTGCCCGTCGTTGAGCGACGTCAGCTGCACGGTGTTGTCGCCTGCCGATTCATCCTCGCCGTCATCGGTGATGGCGGTCCGGATGCTGTTCTGAAGCTCGCCGCGCACCTGCTCGAGGTTGCTGTTGTCGTCGATGCGTATGTAGAGAGTGTAGTTCCAGTTGTTCCACGAATCTGCGTTTTCGTCGTTGGTTCTGAACACGACATCATGGAACGACGAGTTCTCGGGATAGTCGCGGAAGATGCCCGTGACCACCAGGTCCCTGGTCTTGCCGCTGTTGAACACTATTTGCAGGTTCTTGTTGAGCGCGTCGGTGGTGCCGAAGAAGCGCAGTGCCTGCGACTCGGAGATAAGGATGTTGTTGTCGCTCTCGCCCAGCGACGCAGCCGTGCCGCTAAGCATTTCGGGTTGGTAGACGGACACATAGTCCTTGATGCCGTCCCTGAAGCCCACCCTGAAGGTGTTCTCCCCGACTTTCAGCGTACACTCCGACGCGTCGTTATTCCGCAGTCCGTAGGCCTGGATGTGGGGCGACGACTTGACGATGTTCTCGCCCAGCGGACGCGGCATGGTGTGGCCGAAGGTGCGATACTCCGGATCGTTGAGGGTGAACGTCACACGATAGATCCTGTCGCTGTCCTTGACCGAGCGGTCGTATCCGTAGTCATAGGCGACCTGCGCCATGATGACATAGAACGCGGTGAACGCAATGCCAAGGCCGATGATGTTCAGCACGTTGGCAAGGAAGAACTTGCGGAACGTGTAGACGAAGTTTCTGACTATTGTTTTCATATCCGTTTCTGATAGTTATTGGTTTGATTGTCATTCCAGCACCAGCACCTCGTTGTCCTTGAAGCTCTCGTAGCCCGAGACGATGACGCGCTCGCCCTGTTCCAGTCCCTCAAGCACCTCGTAGTACTGCGGGTTCTGCCGTCCCACGCGAATGTTGCGGCGATAGGCGTGCTTGCCGTCCTTGTCGACGACGAATATCCAGTTGCCGCCCGTGATCTGGAAGAACGTGCCCTTGGGTATCAGGACGCTCTCGCTCGACTCGCCAAGCTGCAGATCGATGTAGTAGGTCTGTCCGCTGCGCATGTTGTCGGGTCTGTCGCCCTCGAACACGAGATCCGTGCGGAAGTATCCGTCGCGCACTTCGGGATAGACCTTGCGCACCTTCAGCCTGTAGGTCTGTCCGTTGCGGTCGAAGGTCGCAGGCAGTCCGTTGACGACGCGGTCGATGTAGTGCTCGTCTATCTGCGCCTCGATCTTGTAGTCCGAGAGGTCGTTGATCTGCCCCACCATCTGTCCTGCCGATATGTTCTGTCCCAGCGTCACGTCGAGCAGTCCCAGCTCGCCGCTGATTGTGGCACGCACCTCGAGCTTGTCCTTGCGTCCGCGCGTTATGGCCACGTTCTCGCGCATGTTGGCGAGGTTGTCTTCCATCTGTTCCATCTGCACCGTGCGGTAGATGGAGTCCTGCTGCAGGCGTTGCGACACGAGGTCGTGCTTCTTCATGGCCAGCTCGTAGTCCTCGCGTGCCGTGAGATATTCCTCGCGGCTGATGAGCTTCTCGTCATACAGGCGCGAATACTGCCGGAACGTGCGCAGCTTGCGTTGGGTGTCGATGTCGAGCTGTGCCTTCTCGGTCTCGTTGTTCAGCTTGTCCTGCTGCATGGTGACCTGCGTGTTGCGCAGGAGGTTCTGCTTCTCTGCGACCTCGGACTCGGCGTTGAGTATCTGCAGGTCGAGGTTTGAGTTGCTGAGACGCAGGATGACGTCGCCCTTGTTGATGTGTGCTCCTTCTTCCACGACTTTCTCCTGCACTATGCCGCCTTCCTCCGCGCTGATCTGTACCACCTGTATGGGCTGCACGCGGCCGTTCAGACGAATATAGTCATTGAACTGTCCGTAGCTGACGTCGGCGACGTTGACCGAACCGGCATCGATGCGCATTGTCGACGCGTGGCTGCCGAAGACGGCCCATGCCAGCAGAACCACGATGATCGCACCTACTATTATATAAGGTATGTGCTTCTTCTGTATTCCCTTCTTTTTCTCTAACTGTATATCCATAATGCTTGTCCTCTTGTTCTTTTACGGTTCTCTTTTTATCTGTTGATGTTATTGCTGTCTATTATCGCGCCGCCACGGTAGTAGTCCACAAGGCGGCACTTCATGAAGTACGTCAGCTTGCTCTGCAACAGGCCTGCCTGGCTGTCGAGCCATGTGGCGGAGCTGGTCTGCACGTCAAGTCCGGTCATCAGCCCCTCCTCATACTTGCGGCGCGTGACGCGGTAGGCCAGGGCATCGCTCTCCTCTTTCTTCTCCATCTGTATGCTCTCCTTCAGGTAGCCGTCGCGGTCCTGCACGGCCTGCTGCACGAGCTTGTGCAGCTCCGTGCGCTGCTCCTCAAGCTGTTCGAGGGCTATGCGGTAGCTGTTGCGTGCCTTGCGTATTCCGGTGATGGCGTCGAGACGGTTGAAGATGGGGATGTTCAGGCTGAAGCTGAAGTAGGAACCGTGGTTGTTATTGAACTGGTCGCCGAAGCTGGAATACTGCTTGTGGAGCTGCTTGTAGTAGGATGTGTAGTAGCCCGCACTGGCACTCAGGGTCGGCATCACGCTTGCCCATGCCTTGTGCAGCTCCATCTTCAGTGCGCGGGCGTTGTAGCCCGACTTCCGCAGCGTGGGGTTGTTGTGTTCCGCCACCTGCCACACGTCGTCGGCACTGATGCGCTCAAGGTCGGCACCGTCGATGACACGGCTGTCGAGCAGCGTGGTGTCGAGCAGCAGCGGCTCGTCGGCAGGATAGTTCATCTTCTGCTTCAGCTCGAGCATCGCCGTGGCATAGAGGTTCTCCTGCTTCGTCAGGTTGTAGGCATCGGTGGCCTGCTGTGCCGCCATCTGTGCCACGTCGGCTTCGCCCTTCAGTCCCACTTCCTCCTGTATGCGGGTCTTGTAGAGCGTGGAGTCGCTCTCCGCCAACTTCTGGCGAGCCATGCGCACCGTGCCGCGACAGTACAGGGCCTGGATGAATGCCTGGAACGTCTCGAGAGCCGTGTTGTCCTTCTGCTCCTGCAGGGCGGCCTTGCCCATGAGCGTGGCGGCATGGCTGCGGCGGACTTCGTTGACGATGCTGCCGCCGCTGAACAGCGGTATGGAGGCGGCAAGGTCGTAGTAGTTGTTGAACGTGGTCACGTCGTTGTAGGTGTTGGTCTCGGGGTCAATGCTTCGGCCGAAGTTGTACTGTGCGGAGACCGCTCCCTGCACCTTCGGCAGGAAGCTGCCGAAAGCCTTGAGCTTGTCGAGGCTGTTGTTCTTCAGCTCCAGCTCGCTTTGGCGGACGGCGTGGTTGTGGCTGACGGCATACTGCATGCAGCGGTCCACAGTCCACACGTCCTGTGCCTGCGCCGCCGTGATGCACGCCGTGGCAAGCAGCATTGCGAGTCCGTGTCTTAGGTTTCTCTGTTTCATATCACTTGTGTGTGTTTATTGTTTTCGTTTCTTTTCGCCATATCCGTGGCAAGTGCCGTGCCAAAGTCGTATATCGCTGATTGTCAGTATCGAGCGCAAATCGTGTTCACAGCGGAGTGTCCAACTATTTGACACTTGTGTCCAAAATATTGGACACTGTGGAGCAGGAACCGGTGTGTGTGCGCGTGTCCTGCAAGAACTTTTGAACCGTGCAAGTCCGTTCAGAAGCGTTTATAAACTGTTCAGAAACCGTTCAGAAACCGTTCAGAAAAAGCCCGTTTCTGCTCAGAAATGAAGGTTTCTGAACAGTTCCGTTCAGAAATTCCGTGTTTGCCCGAGAAGGCACCCTATGGATGCCCATTCTAAGGGTCTAAGGATGGGCA
>CAVDAU010000021.1:0-16779 GCA_963607015.1 Streptococcaceae bacterium | reverse complement strand
GCGTCATCTTTGGGTCTTACAGAGGCTATGCCGAAGAAGCAGCAGGCTGCTAAGGTCGGTGACTTGATTGCCAAGAAGGCTCTTGAGGCTGGCATCACGACTGTCGTATTCGACCGTAATGGTTATTTGTATCATGGCAGAGTTAAAGAGGTAGCAGACGCTGCTCGTAACGGTGGACTTAATTTTTAATCATTATGGCAGAATTGAATAGAGTAAAAGTTTCTAACGATACGGAACTGAAAGACAGACTGGTTGCGATAAACCGTGTAACCAAGGTCACAAAGGGTGGCAGAACGTTCAGCTTTTCAGCCATTGTGGTTGTCGGTAGCGAAGATGGCACTATAGGCTATGGCTTGGGTAAGGCCAGCGAGGTTACAGCGGCCATTGCTAAAGGTGTAGAGGCTGCTAAGAAGAACCTTACAAAGGTTCCTGTCCACAATGGAACTGTGCCTCACGAGCAGTCCGCAAGGTTTGGCGGTGCAGAGGTGTTCATCAAGCCGGCATCGCAGGGTACCGGTGTTGTTGCCGGTGGTGCTATGCGTGCGGTGTTCGAGAGCGTAGGTATCAAGGATGTGTTGGCTAAGTCTAAGGGCTCGTCAAATCCCCACAACTTGGTCAAGGCTACGATAAAAGCTCTTGGCGAGATGCGTGATGCTTACACTGTAGCCCACAACAGAGGCATCAGTATGGAAAAAGTATTTAAAGGATAAGGAGAGCAATTTCAATGGCAACAATAAAGATCAAACAGACTAAGAGCAGAATCGGTGCTCCTAAGACGCAGAGAGACACTCTCGACTCGTTGGGCCTGCACAAACTTTACCGTCAGGTTGAGGTTGAGGATACTCCTTCTGTACGTGGAATGGTGGAGAAAGTCAAGCATCTTGTCACCATCGTTAAGTAAATAGTTGTAGAACAATAAAGAATCGCAATATGGATTTAAGCAATTTGAAACCTGCTGCAGGGTCAACAACTTCAAGGAAGAGAGTCGGACGCGGTCCGGGGTCCGGTCTTGGCGGTACATCTACGAGAGGTACAAAGGGTGCCAAGTCAAGATCCGGTTACAAGAAGAAGATTGGATTCGAGGGTGGTCAGATGCCGTTGCAGCGTCGTGTGCCGAAGTTCGGCTTCAAGAATATCAACCGTATTGAGTATAAGGCCATAAACCTTGACACCATACAGAGACTGGCTGAAGCCAAGAACTTGCAGACCATTAGTGTTAAGGATTTGGTTGAGGCAGGGTTTGTCTCTTCTACCCAGTTGGTCAAGATACTGGGGAATGGAGCCTTGACATCCAAGGTTGACGTAGAAGCAAATGCATTCTCCGAGAGTGCAAAGGCTGCCATTGAGGCATTAGGCGGTAAGGCCGTAAAACTTTGATTCAATGAGGAAAGCTATTGAAACATTAAAGAATATATGGAGGATAGAGGATCTTCGTCAGAAGATCCTCATCACCATATTGTTTGTCGCAATATACCGTTTCGGTTCGTATGTGGTGTTGCCGGGCATAAATCCGTCAATGCTGACTCAGTTGCGCCAACAGACAAGTGAGGGTCTTTTAGCCCTGTTGAACATGTTCTCCGGTGGAGCGTTCTCGAATGCGTCTATATTCGCATTGGGAATCATGCCTTACATCTCAGCGTCTATCGTCATCCAGTTGTTAGGTATCGCTGTGCCTTATTTCCAGAAGCTACAGCGCGAAGGCGAGAGCGGCAGGAGAAAGATGAATCAGTACACTCGTTATCTGACCATCTTCATCCTTCTTGTACAGGCTCCATCATATTTGCTGAACCTGAAGATGCAAGCCGGACCGTCACTCAATGCTTCATTAGATTGGACTCTGTTTATGTTTACCTCTACCATAATCTTGGCAGCAGGTAGTATGTTCATCCTTTGGCTCGGTGAGAGAATCACGGACAAGGGCATTGGCAATGGCATCTCGCTGATTATTTTGGTCGGTATCATAGCCAGGTTTCCGCAAGCCTTCTTTCAGGAGGTTGTGTCTCGTATGACGGAGAAGACCGGCGGTTTGGTGATGTTCCTTATCGAGATAATCATACTGCTCGTGGTCACGGCTTTGGCTATCCTCCTCGTACAAGGCGTCAGGAAAGTTCCTGTGCAGTATGCGAAGAAGATTGTCGGCAACAAGCAGGTTGGTGGTGCCAGACAGTATATTCCTTTGAAAGTCAATGCGGCAAACGTGATGCCTATCATCTTTGCACAGGCAATCATGTTTATCCCAATCTCACTGATGGGATTTACCGACTTGAGCAATTCAAGCAGCGTAATGCGTGACTTTACCAACTCAAGCAGCTTCCTGTATAATTTCGTGTTTGCGATACTGAACATCTTGTTCACGTATTTCTACACGGCTATAACAATCAACCCGACACAGATGGCTGAGGATATGAAGCGTAACAACGGGTTTATCCCCGGTGTCAAACCGGGCAAGAAGACGGCGGACTATATAGATGATATCATGTCCCGTATCACTCTGCCGGGGGCCTTGTTCCTTACTTTCATAGCCATAATGCCTGCGTTTGCCGGCGTGTTTGGCGTGCAGTCGGAGTTCGCGAACTTCTTCGGTGGGACATCATTGCTGATTACCGTAGGTGTGGTTCTTGATACTCTGCAGCAAGTCGAGAGTCATTTGCTGATGAGACACTACGACGGACTGCTGAAGTCCGGACGTATAAAAGGCCGTGCAGGCAGTATCGCCGCTTATTGATGTCGTATGGGTCTATTATAATATACGTGTATGGCAAAACAAACAGCGATAGAACAGGATGGGGTCATTGTTGAAGCGTTGTCAAATGCAATGTTCCGCGTTGAGTTGACAAACGGCCATGAGATCACTGCGCACATATCGGGCAAGATGAGGATGCACTACATCAAGATCCTGCCTGGCGATAAGGTTCGCGTGGAGATGTCTCCCTATGATTTAACAAAAGGAAGAATTTCATTTAGATATAAATAAGACGATATGAAAGTTAGAGTATCCTTAAAGAAGCGTACATCCGATTGCAAGATTGTAAGACGTCGTGGCACTCTGTACGTAATTAACAAGAAAAATCCTAAGTATAAACAACGTCAAGGATAATATTATTATTTTTGCAAAGAAATAGTTTCGTTATATGGCTATAAGAATAGTTGGTGTAGATTTGCCTCAGAACAAGAGAGGCGAGATCGCGTTGACCTACATTTTCGGAATAGGTCGGAGTAGTTCGGCTAAGATCTTGGACGAAGCAGGCGTTGACAGAGGCCTGAAAGTTAAGGATTGGACCGATGAGCAGGCTGGCAAGATTCGTGAGATCATTGCAGCTAATTATAAAGTTGAAGGAGATCTTCGTTCGGAAGTCCAGATGAACATCAAGCGTCTGATGGACATCGGTTGCTACCGTGGCATACGTCACCGTATCGGATTGCCCGTTAGAGGACAGAGCACAAAGAATAATGCCCGTACCCGTAAGGGCAGGAAGAAGACAGTCGCAAACAAGAAAAAAGCTACTAAATAATTATTGTTGATATATGGCAAAAAAAGCAGTTGCAGCAAAGAAGAAGGTTGTGAAGGTTGACGCGAACGGACAGCTTCATGTTCATTCGTCGTTCAACAATATCATCGTTTCACTGACAAACAGCGACGGTCAGGTCATATCTTGGTCTTCGGCAGGCAAGATGGGTTTCAAGGGATCGAAGAAGAATACTCCGTATGCAGCACAGATGGCTGCGCAGGATTGCGCCAAGGTGGCATACGATCTCGGCTTGCGTAAGGTGAAAGCCTATGTAAAGGGTCCCGGTAATGGCCGTGAGTCCGCTATCCGTACCGTTCATGGAGCAGGGATTGAGGTTACGGAGATTGTTGATGTTACCCCACTTCCACACAATGGATGCCGTCCTCCTAAGAGACGTAGAGTTTAAGTTTACATTATTTATAATCTGAATCTGATTTTGTTTAGAGATTGTAACACTTCCTTTCTACAGTCGCGGCTGCAACAAAACAAGTTCATAAAAAACAATTAGAAAAAGAAATGGCTAGATATATTGGACCAAAATCAAGAATATCGCGCAGATTCGGCGAGGGTATTTATGGTGCTGATAAAGTATTGTCTAAGAAGAATTATCCCCCGGGCCAGCATGGAAATTCTCGCAAGAAAACCTCTGAGTACGGAATGCAGCTCCGTGAGAAGCAGAAGGCCAAATACACGTATGGTGTATTGGAAAGGCAGTTCCGCAATCTCTTTGAGAAGGCTGTGAAGCAGGAGGGCGTAACCGGTGAGGTTCTGCTGCAGTTGCTTGAGGGGCGTTTGGACAATGTTGTCTTCCGCTTGGGTATCGCACGCACACGCAATGCGGCACGTCAGTTGGTAAGCCATAAGCATATTACCGTCGATGGCGAAGTTGTGAACATTCCTTCTTACCACGTAAAGCCCGGTCAGCTGGTAGGTGTTCGCGAGCGTTCTAAGTCGTTGGAGGTAATCGCAGATGCTTTGGCCGGTTTCAATCACAGCAAGTATCCTTGGTTGGAGTGGGATGAAAGTTCAAAGACAGGTAAGTTCTTGCATGTGCCTGACAGAGCAGATATTCCTGAGAATATCAAGGAGCAGTTGATTGTCGAGTTGTACTCTAAAAACTAATTAATTCAATGTCGATATTAGCATTTCAAAAACCTGACAAGGTCCTGATGTTAGAAGCTGATTCGAAGTATGGCAAGTTCGAATTCAAGCCTCTTGAACCGGGCTTTGGCATTACGATAGGTAATGCTCTACGTCGCATATTGCTTTCATCATTGGAAGGCTTTGCCATAACTACTATAAAAATTGATGGTGTTGAACACGAGTTCGCAAGCGTGCCCGGCGTGAAAGAAGATGTCACGAACATCATTCTGAACCTGAAGCAGGTGAGATTCAAACAGGCAGTTGAGGATTTCGAGACAGAGAAAGCTGTCATCACCATCGAAAACTCCACGGAGTTCAAAGCTGGTGACATAGGTAAGTATCTGACCGGATTTGAAGTGTTAAATCCTGAATTGGTTATTTGTCATTTGGATTCAAAGGCGACAATGCGCATTGAACTTACAGTTAACAAAGGCCGCGGCTATGTCCCCTCCGATGAGAACAGGATATACTGCACTGATGTTAATGTAATCCCTATCGATTCTATTTACACACCTATACGTAATGTCAAGTACACGGTAGAGCCTTATCGTGTCGAGCAGAAGACCGACTTCGACAAGCTCACGCTTGAGATTACAACAGATGGTTCCATACACCCAAAGGAGGCTTTGAAAGAGTCTGCCAAGATTCTGATTTATCACTTCATGCTGTTCTCTGACGAGAAGATTTCTCTCGAGCCTGACACGAATGCTGATAATGCGGATTTCGATGAAGAGGTTCTGCACATGCGTCAGTTGCTCAAGACAAAACTCACGGACATGGATCTTTCGGTTCGTGCTCTGAACTGCCTTAAAGCTGCCGATGTCGAGTCACTTGGCGACTTGGTACAGTACAACAAGACTGACCTTTTGAAGTTCCGCAACTTTGGTAAGAAATCGCTCACCGAGCTTGATGATTTGCTGGCGGGTCTGAATCTGTCGTTTGGAATGGATATTTCTAAGTATAAATTAGATAAAGAATAAAAATGAGACATAATAAGAAATTCAATCACCTTGGTCGTACTGCCTCTCACAGAGCTGCAATGTTGGCAAACATGGCGTGCTCTCTGATAAAGCACAAAAGAATCACTACGACCGTTGAGAAGGCAAAAGCTCTTAAGAAATATGTTGAGCCTCTGCTGACAAAGTCAAAGAATGACACGACCAACTCTCGTCGTGTGGTGTTCAGAAACCTGCATGACAAGTATGCAGTCACCGAACTCTTCAAGGAGATTTCCGTCAAGATCGCTGATCGTCCGGGAGGATACACGCGCATCATAAAGCTGGGTCATCGTCTTGGCGACAATGCTTCAATGTGCTTCATCGAGTTGGTAGACTATGATGAGAACATGGCAAAGGACAAGGTCGTTAAGAAGGCTTCGCGTACACGCCGCCGCACCAAGAAGGCCGCTACAGACGCAGAAGTCGTGGCACAGCAGCCGGCAGAGAATGCAGAGGCATCAGCTCCTGCTGAAGAGAAGGCCGCAGAATAATCCAACTATCTATAACGAACAGAAGAGCCGCTTCATCATTTGAGGTGGCTCTTTTATTTTTTTGCCGTTGTCCGCATAAACAGGCCGACGCGAATTTTATGCACCCGATGTTTGTGCAGTAAAATAATAAGGGCTAACTTTCGTACCTCAAAAGGAAGCCTATGGTAAGAGCCGTATTGATATTTGTCTGCATACTTCTGTCCTGTCGGGCATACAGTCAGGACATGGTATATTCAAGCCTGCAAGAACTCCTTTCCGACAGGGGTGACACCGTGACCACGCTTGCCAAGGAAAAGCGGACTGTCAGTCAGATATATCTGTCGGGCGGAGCCGACTATCAGATTTACTCGACGGACAATGCCGGCTTTACGAAATACCTGAAGAAGCGCAGCTTTGCTGTCCGCTGTCAGGACACGCTGTACATCAACTGCAAGCAGGTCAGATACAAGAAATACCGGTTTGGCAACTGGTTCGCCAAGGCTGCCAAGGTCAAGGGGCATGTATTCTTTGTTGCGCAGCCGTTAGGTCAGAATGCCAGCAACTCCGTTGTGTCCAAGGATGTTCCCCGTCTGCAGGGGTCTGTGGGCGATGCCATAAGTGCCAGCGGTCTTGTCTACGACCGTGTGGTCTATGAGATATTCCCCGATGGCAATGTCGATTTCGTGGGCAGGGAGCGCATGAGGCAAATCCTTGCATCCGATGCGAAGTTGCTCGAAGATTTCCTTGCGCAGAACAGCGAGAGCGCAGATGTCGTAATGAAGTACCTGATGAACGTGCATTGAACCGGTCATATACAATTCTTTCAGAATTTTCGTGAAAAACAATCTATACAAAATAGGACTGCTGATTCTGCTTGTTGTCCTGATGCTTATTGGTCTGCACTATGTCCCGTCTGTGGCGATAGGGGACTACAAGACCAGGAATGTCGATATCCTCTCTGACCTCAGACATAAAGAAAAGGCTGCGCCTGTCATTCCTGTCACTCCCGCCGCCGTCCTGCCAGGCGACAGCATCGTCGTTGTCGATACGGCGGAAGTCATTGTGGAAAATATCCCTGTGCCCGAGGACATAATCATAGCCTATACCGACACGTGCGATGGTGGAGTGGTGTGTATAGAGGACTTCAGCGATTCCACACAACGTGGCATGCAGTCCTTCTACCGTGCCTTGGACAGAGCCGGCACAGAAGCAGTGCGTATCGCCTATTTTGGCGACTCGTTCATAGAGGGCGACATCTTCACTGCCGACTTGCGATCCTTCCTGCAACAGCATTATGGCGGCTGCGGCGTGGGGTTCGTGCCGATACACACAGCTTCGTCAAAAGCCCGCGTGTCTGTCCGTCAGGAGGCAGAAGGGTGGGAGAACCATTCCATCATGGACACCGCCTACTTCAACCGTGAGAAGCAGGACATAGCCAACCGCTATTTCATTCCGCTGTCAGAAGCCTCTTTCTCGCTTCAAGGACAAAAACGCTATTATTCAAACCTTGACCGGTGCGACAAATCTTCGCTTTTCTTCAGTGTGGATTCCGCTGTCCATGTGATTGCCGATGTCAACGGAGAGGCAGCCTTGGACCAAGTGTATGACACCGAGGGGCTGACCGTTGCCGAAGTCCGGGGCGACATCGGTTCCGTCCGGTTCAGGGTCATGGCGGCAGACACGGCATCGGTATTCTACGGAGCATCGATGGACGGTGCTTCAGGCATCTCGTTAGACAACTTCGCCATGCGCGGAGCCTCCGGACTGAACCTGCGTTCGGTGCCGGTGCAGACCATGAAGGCCTTCTGTGCGGTCAGACCCTATGACCTCATCGTCCTGCAGTTCGGTCTCAACGTCGCCTCACAGGAGATGACCGACTATTCGGGCTATGCCAAGGGGATGCGGTCTGTCATCTCGCACTTAAAGGAGTGCTTCCCCGATGCCGGCATCCTCGTGGTCAGTGTCGCCGACCGCGACTATAAGACCGATGATGGCGAGATCCTGACCATGCCGGGGATAAAGAGTCTCGTGGCCTATCAGAAGAAGATGGCTGCCGACGAGCACGTCGCCTTCTGGAACATGTTCCGGGCCATGGGCGGCGACGGCAGCATGCGCCTCCTCGTCGAGGCAGATCCTCCGATGGCAAATCTGGACTATACGCACATAAACTCCCGTGGCGGGAAGCACATGGCCAAGATGCTATATGATGCGATGCAGTATGGAAAGTCTAAATTCGATGAGACGGCATCGCATGAGGCGCATTGACGTGTTCCTGTCCGCGCTCTTGGTGCTGCTTGCTGTCTCCGTCAGCGCAGTTGCACAGGATGTCATGCCGTCCGTACCCCGTGCGGATGTCCTTGCCGCCGCCATCGATACGGCATCGGTGCGTGTCCGTGCGCACGACACGCTGCCTCTGATATGTGTCCTCCTCCCGTCGTCGTTCAAGGAGACGCACGACTGCATGATTGCCGATGCCACAGGCTCACTCAATCCCTTCTGGGACAAGCTCGAAGACGTGCTGTCGGGAGAGTCCCGCGACACGCTCCGCATACTCCATGTGGGCGACAGCCATATACGTGGTCACATATACCCTTTGACAGTCCGCGACATCCTTCAGCGATATGCCGGTTCGAGGGTGCAGTACACCGATATGGGCATCAACGGAGCCACATGCGCCACCTTCTCCACTCCGCAGCATGTGCGCGACATCGTCTCAGCCCGTCCGGAGCTTCTCATCCTTTCGTTCGGGACCAACGAGAGCCACTCGCGTGCCTACGATGCCTCGACACACTATCATCAGATGGAGATGCTCCTGTCCATGGTCAGGATCTATCTGCCGGATGTTCCCGTGCTGCTGACAACGCCTCCGGGGTCGTATGAGCGGACCGGACGCGGCAGGCGTGCGGCATATCGCGTCAATCCTCGCACTGCCGGTGCCGCCTCCACCATACTGCGCTTTGCCTCGGACAAGCATCTCGCGGCGTGGGATCTTTACAATTCCTGTGGTGGTGCGTCGCGTGCCTGCCTCAACTGGTATGGCGCACGTCTCATGCAGCACGACCGTATTCATTACCTGGCAGAGGGCTACACCCTTCAGGGTCGGCTGCTCTATCTCGCCATTGCCAAAACATTCAATCATTATGTGGGATCAAATTAAGGAACTGCTGACATACGACCCGCAGACCCCGATGGTATTCAACAGCGGTCTGTTCCTGTGGCTCTTTGCCGCATTTTTCTTGGTGTATATCTTGTTGCAGCACCAACGGAAGGCCCGGATGCTTTTCGTGCTGCTCTTCTCATACTATTTCTACTACAAGAGCAGCGGCACATATTTCTTCCTGCTTGCCTTTGTCACGGTGTCCGATTTCCTCATCGCCCGCCGCATGAGCCTGATGTCGAGCCACGCGTCGCGTCGCCTCATGGTGGCATTGAGTGTTGCCATTGACCTCAGTCTGCTGGGCTATTTCAAGTACACCAACTTCTTCGCAGACATACTGTCGTCTGTCACCGGCGGCACCTTTGGACCTTTCGACATCTTCCTGCCTGTCGGCATCTCGTTCTTCACGTTCCAGTCCCTGAGCTACACCATTGATGTCTATCGCGGCACGATAAAGCCCATCGGCAGTCTGCTCGACTATGCCTTCTACGTCTCTTTCTTCCCGCAGCTCGTGGCAGGCCCCATAGTCCGTGCACGCGACTTCATTCCCCAGCTTTACCGGCCCATTGTCGTCACGGACAGCATGATGGGACGCGGCATAGCCCTTATCGTGGCAGGCCTGATCAAGAAGGTCGTCATCTCGGACTATATCAGCGTCAACTTCGTCGACCGTGTGTTCGACAATCCGTTGCTTTACTCCGGCATCGAGAACCTGATGGCCGTCTATGGCTACGCGCTACAGATATACTGCGATTTCTCCGGATACAGCGACATGGCCATTGGCATAGCCCTGCTGCTCGGATTCCATTTCAACATCAATTTCGATTCGCCCTACAAGTCCGCCTCTGTCACGGAGTTCTGGCACCGTTGGCACATCTCCCTCTCCTCGTGGCTCAAAGACTATCTTTACATATCCCTTGGCGGCAACCGCAAGGGCAAAATCCGTCAGTATGCCAATCTCATCATCACCATGTTCCTTGGCGGATTGTGGCACGGAGCCTCATGGAATTTCGTGCTGTGGGGTTCCATGCACGGCGTCGCCCTTGCCCTTCACAAAGGCTTCCGCAGTCTCCTCGGTCGGGACAAGCACTACGTAAGCACCGGCTGGCGCAAGGTTGCGGCTGTGTTGCTGACGTTCCACTTCGCCTGTCTCTGTTGGATCTTCTTCCGCCAGCGCGACATGCTGATGGCTTTCGACATGATCGGGCAGATCTTCGGCAACTTCTCCCTGCATCTGCTGCCGCAGGTGGTGTCGGGATACCGGATAGTCTTCATCCTCATGGCTCTGGGCTACGCTGCACATTATGCTCCCGACAGATGGATGAACGGCTTCAACAGCCTTGTGACGCGGCTGCCGCTTCTTGGCAAGGCACTGCTGCTTGTAGCTGCAATCTGGCTCGTCATTCAGATGAAGGGCACAGCCATTCAGCCGTTCATCTACTTCCAATTCTGAGGACCGGACCCGGTCAGTTGCCGTGCAATACTTCATGAAGCAGGCTGCAATCGTGTTCCAATACGGCTTGAATCGTTCGCGAAGTTAACTCATGTCCTTTCACATCGTTCGATGTGAGCATTCACAACGGTCGATGTGAACACTCACAACGTTCGATGTGAACGTTCACAACGGTCGATGTGAGACGACTTATGTCTGCCTCGAGTGATATTTATGACTGTCCCGAATGATACTTATGATTGTTCCGAATGACTTTCCTGTCCCGAACCCGCGTGGGGAATGATAATATTCATACCTTTGCAGCCTTTTCCGACAGTTATATAGGTAAACATAAAAAGATTTTTTGACCTAATGAGCTTTCTTTCAACCAAGAACATAAAGGGCGACATCACCGGTGGCATCACTGCCGGCATTGTGGCTCTGCCGCTGGCGTTGGCCTTCGGCATTCAGGCCTTTGGCGGCATCAGTGATCCTTCGGCATCCAGCATGGGGGCACTGGCCGGTCTTGTGGGAGCCACATTGCTTGGCTTCTTTGCAGCGTTGTTTGGCGGCACGCCGTCGCAAATCAGTGGTCCCACAGGGCCGATGACGGTAATCACGGCGGGACTTGTCAGTGGCGTATGGGCATCGTCATCGGGCAACATGTCGACGGTACTCGTCACCATGTCGCTGTCCGGGATGTTCTGTGGCCTGTTCCAGGTGTTGTTTGGCATCATCAGGATCGGCAAGTTGATCCGGTACATACCATACCCCGTGCTGTCGGGGTTCATGAGCGGCATTGGCGTGATAATAATCCTGCAGCAGATATATCCGCTCATGGGACTGAAGTCACCGGTGCTCGTGGTGGACATGATACTGAAGTTCCCCGAGATTATTGCCGGCGGTCTCTCGTTTACGGCACTGTTGCTGGGACTTGCCACGATAGCCATCATCGTGCTGTTGCCGTTGGTGGTGAAGAGCAAGGGCGTGCCCGTGACGCTGGTGGCACTGGTCGTGGTGACGCTGGCTGCGCTGCCTTTGGAACTTGACGACCGCTACATCATCGGTGTCATACCCTCGGGTCTGCCCATGCCTTTCTTTGCCAAAGCCGGCGTTGATTTGGAAGGCATTGACTGGATGCTGTCCTTGAAGAGTGCCGTGCTGCCCGGACTGACACTGGCAGGACTGGGATCCATTGACACGTTGCTCACGTCGGTCGTGGCTGACAATATAACCAAGACCAAACACGACAGTAACAGGGAACTTATCGGCCAGGGCATCGGGAACGCCATGGCGGGTCTGTTCTGCGGCATATCGGGTGCGGGTGCCACGATGCGTACAGTGGTCAACATACGCTCGGGCGGCAGCAGCAGACTCAGCGGCATGATCCACTCGCTGCTGTTGCTGGCCATTCTGCTGGGACTGGGCAGCCTTGTCAAGTATGTGCCGTTGTCGGTGCTGGCAGGCATACTGATCACTGTGGGGTGGGGCATCATAGACTTCCGCGGCTTCCGCGATCTGCGCAGGATTCCTCGCGACGATGCTTTCGTGCTCATTGTCGTGTTCCTCACTACCGTGTTTGTGGATCTTCTCACGGCCGTCGGCATAGGCATGATCATTGCCTGTGTGCTCTTCATGAAGCGTGCCAGCGATCTTGTGGAGAAGCAGTATGACTCACACGAGATCAACGGTTTCGACAAGGAGAACCCGTGGCCGGATGAGGCGGGCATGCCCGAAGAAGCCAAGCACACTGTCTATGTGCAGCGACTGAACAGCCCGCTGTTCTTCGGGTCGATCACGCGCTTCAAGGAAGTGATGCAGTGTGTACCCGCCGAAGCCAAAATAGTGATAATACGGATGAAGAACGTGTCGTTCATGGATCAGTCGGGACTCTATGCCATGGAGTCGGCGGTCAAGGAACTGAAGGCGCGTGGAGTCACTGTGCTGATGACCATCATACAGCCGCAGCCATATTACATGCTGACTTCAATGGGCTGTATACCCGAATTGATACCGGAAGAGTGTACGTTCAAGACGTTCGAGGACTGCACTGACTATCTGCGGCACATTCTGGACAAGAAGTCATAGGCTCCGATATTCTTGTTTTCTTTTGGAAGGTCTGCCGGTTGCCTGTGCGAAAAGTCCTATATTTGTCAAAGAAAGCAATTTTTAATACCATGAAAGCAACTTCAAGTCTGCGACACATATTGTTGTCGCTGTTGGTTAGTGCCGCAACCATGCCCGCATGGGCCGATACCGGCATAGGCAATCTCACCGTGCAGAGCCATACAGAGCCGTTGGCCATAGAAGATGCCCATCCGCTTTTCGGCTGGCAGATGACATCGACAGAACGTGGCCGCCATCAGTCGGCATATCGCATCGTTGTCAGCCGCGAGTCCGATGGCCGTGCCGTGTGGGACAGCGGCAGGCAGACTTCCGGCGAGTCGCAGAACATCAAATACCTCGGAGCGGCGTTGCAGCCGGAGAGGGCATATTCGTGGAACCTCACGGTGTGGGACGACAGTGGTGCGGAACATACCTCCTCGTCGCGCTTCGAGACGGGACTGATGGACAAGACCATCCGTGCCTGGGACGGCGCACAGTGGATCGGATCGAAAGCCAACCGCCTCGATGCCGCGAAGCAGAGCTATTTCTGCATCTCCACCAAGTTCCGCATCATCAAAGGCAACCGCATGTCGCTCGTCATGGGAGCAGACGACTTCCGCTTCCGCGATGCCTTCCAGAACCCCGAGAGCCTGCATGGCACGCACTATGTGCGCGTCGAGCTGGACTTCTCAGGGCAGGAGACGGTGCTCAACGTCTATCGTGTGGGTTATTCTCCCGACGATTCCGCCGACAAGCCGCTGCATAGCATCAGCCAATCTGCCAATCCGGAGAGCAACATCGGACAGTTGCTCCCCGTCTCTTCCCGCCTTGACGAGCACCGGATGGATGTCTACGTGGAGTACGGGCAGATGTATTTCGTCATCGACGGACAGGATCTCATCACGCAGAAGCCCCGCTCCAACCGCCGTGGCGGGTTCTCCGGCATGGGACACACAGACCGCAAGTTCCCGCAGGGCACCAAGCTGACCGTCAGCCCCTATGGCAGCGGTGGCAATTTCAATACCGCTCCGCACGTGGCTTGTGTGGGCTTCGCCGCACAGCCCGGCGATGAGGTGCTCTATTCCGACTACAGGATTCTCGACTGCGGAATGAGCGAAGATCCCGTGACGTTCGATGCCTCACGCTACGGCATATTCAGCAGCCTTGGTGGTGTCAGCGTTGATGCCGCCGGCATAACTGTCCGTGGTCAGGAGCGGAAGCTGTCTGTCGTCACTGCCGACCCCTCGCATGGTGCGCTCACGCAGTTGCGCCATGAGTTCAGCCTTCCCAAGCCCGTAAAGAGTGCACGCATCTATGCCTCGGCCATGGGAGCATATAAGCTCTATATCAACGGACATGATGTCGGCGACGACTGGTTCGCCCCGGGCGACAGCCAGTATCGTGAGACCCTGACCTATCAGGTCTATGATGTCACCTCCCTGTTGCGCAGTGGCGGCAATGCCATTGCCGCACAGCTCAACCCCGGATGGTTCACCGGCTACATGACGTTCACAAGCACAAACTATAATTTCTTTGGCGACCATGAGGCATTGCTCGCACGTCTGGTCGTTGTCTATGAGGATGGCACGCGCGATGTCATTGTCACAGACCCCGCTACATGGAAAAGCTACACCGACGGCCCTGTGCGCTCAGGCTCGTTCTTCCAAGGCGAGACCTACGACGCACGCCGTGAGGCTGCGGTCAGCGGATGGAAAGACGCGGGCTTCAACGACTCCTCATGGGGCAAACCCGATGTCATCTCCATGCGTTCATGGATGCACCCCGACTTGCAGGCACGCTATGACGGTCTCGTTCAGGTGCGTGAGACGCTGACCGCGACATCGCTCGGATCTACGCACAGCCCCGACCGCCATACCTATATATATAATATGGGTGTCAACATGGTTGGCGTGCCCTGCATCTCCATACCTGCCGGATGGCTGCAAGAGGGCGATACCGTCATCATCCGTTGCAGTGAGTTGCTCTATCCCGGCTTCAGCGGCGACGACAGGAAATATGTCCGGATGTTCGGCAGGCACGGCAAGAACATTGCCGGCCGTCCGCAGTATGAGACGAACCGTGCAGCCTTCGACACCGATTTCTATATTGCCAAGGGCAGCGAGGCCGTCACCATCATGCCCACAACCACTTTCCGTGGCTATCAGTATTTGCAGATAACCCTGCCGTCACATAGCGGGCCACTGCCGCTCGAGAATGTCAAGGGACTGGTTCTCTCGAGCGACATCCTGCCGCAGGGCACCTACCGCGCCACGACCTCCGATGCCAACTCCACGGGCAAGCTCGTGAACCAACTGTTTGCAAACATCCAACGCAGCCAGTTGGGCAACTTCTTCACCATACCGACCGACTGTCCGCAGCGCAATGAACGCATGGGGTGGACGGGCGATGCGCAGGCATACACGCGCACTGCCACCTACAACAGCAACGTGCGCAACTTCTTCCGACAGTGGATGGTGGCTCTGCGCAACGACCAAGGCGTGGGTTCGGACACCGAAATGGCAGGAGGCATAGGCAGCACAGTGCCTACCTACAACCAGTATGACGACGAGACCTTCGCCGACGGGACGACATGGGGCGGAGCCGTCTGTCAGGTGCCGTGGCAGCTCTATCAGCAGTATGGCGACAAGCAGATCGTCGAAGACAACATCGAGGCAATGATGGCTTGGCTCAATGGCATGGATTTCTACGACCAAAGTCCGGAATATCCGCACCTCAGCAGCAAGGCCGCGGGCTTGGCCGACTGGCTGTCTATGGATCGCAACACGCCGAGTGACCTGTGCAACAATGCTCTCTACATCCACTTCATGCAGACCACGGCGATACTCGCCGATGCCATAGGGCGTGCCGACTATGCCGACCTCCTGCGCCGGCGCAGTGAGCAGGCACGTCAGGAGTGGAACCGCTGCTATGTCGACCCCACAACGGGAAAGACGCGCACGGCAGACGGCAAGCTCGTCCACTCGCAGACCTCATACGCCACGCCGCTGAAGTATGACATCTTCCTGCCGGAATACAAGGAGAAAGCCGAACAGTATCTTGCCGAGCTTACGGCAAACCCGTCGCTCAGCGGAGACGGCAAGAGCATGACCTTCAGTCCGTACACCATAACGACCGGCTTCAACGGCACACCGAGCATGCTGCCCTCGCTCACGCGCAGCGGCAAGTGGGATGTGGCATACCGTCTCTTCACGTCGCGCAGCTTCACGTCATGGCTCTATCCTGTCACCATGGGTGCCACGTCCGTATGGGAACGCTGGAACGGCTATGAAGTTGCCTTCGGCCCGGACAATCAGAACAGCATGAACTCGTTCAACCACTTCGCCTTGGGTGCAGTGGGCGAATGGATGTACCAGTATTCTTTGGGCATCACGGGTGGAGATGCTGCCGGCGGACAGCCCGGCTACAAGCACTTCATCCTCCAGCCCACGGCAGGTGCACTGTACACGGCTCTTGAGGGTAGCTATCAGAGCAATTACGGCACTATATCCGTCGGGTGGACTGCCGACGGACAGGACAAGCTCACTTCCTACAACGTCACCGTTCCTGCCAATACCACGGCCACGCTCTATCTGCCGACAGAAGCAGAAATGTCCGATGGTGGACAAGCAGCTGACGGTGTGCAGTTCATAGGTGCCGACACCCATCTCGGCCGCCGCGTGGCGCACTTTGAGCTGCAAAGCGGTACCTACAGCTTCAGCCTTCAGGCCGACGGCAGCTGGACGGCACGATAACGCGCCACTGCCGATCATTCATTATGCCCGCACGTCCGCAATCCCGTGGACGTGCGGGCATAACTGTTTCAGTAGAAATCCGCAGTGAGGTACACACGCTACAGGATATGTTCCACCCTATATACTTTCGCCGCATATATGCAAGTCCGTTCGGAAACGTTTACAAACCGTTCAGAAACCGTTCAGAAACCGTTCAGAAAAAGCCCGTTTCT
>CAVDAU010000020.1:0-17262 GCA_963607015.1 Streptococcaceae bacterium | reverse complement strand
ATAAGACTTTGCCATTTCAAACATAAGCGTAGAAGTCAGAAGTCATATCCTGTAGTTTAGGAGAAATCCAAGCCATTTTAAATGAAAGAGCCGTGATGAATAAGAGGAAAATATTCCCCTTGTCGTTTCATGTATAGGAAACGTTTCGTACCTTTGCAGTGTGAATAAAGCACGATAGGTCAGATGGATAAAGGGTTTTTCAAACTCGTGGTTACGGAGGAGGCTGCAAACTTCCTTCGTTCTATCCCTGAACAGGCAAGGGACAAGATGACCTACAACATACAGAGGGTGCAACAGGGAGAGCGTAACAGCGAATTGTTCAAGAAGCTGGAAGGCACGGATATTTGGGAGTTCAGGACGCTTTACAACAGGATAGCCTACAGGTTGTTTGCCTTTTGGGATAACGTGGAGGACACCTTGGTGATAGCCACGCACGGCATTGTGAAGAAGACCTCCAAAACGCCCTCCAAAGAGATATCAAAGGCTGAGAGAATAAGAGCAGAGTACTTCAAACGTAAAAAGTAACGAGATATGGCACAGGAAATGAAGCTTACACCTTTCGAGGATCTCTTGACGGAATTCTATGGAGAGAAAGGAACTCCGCGCAGGGATGAGCATGAGCACAAGGTTGCGGAGGCGGTGCATGCCTACAGGATAGGGGAGGCCATCAAAAAGGCGAGAATGCAGCAAAACCTTACGCAGGAACAACTGGGAGAGCGCATAGGTGTGAAGAAGGCACAGATATCGCGGCTTGAAAAGGGCTACAGCATAACCATCCCGACAATGAGCCGTGTGTTCAGGGCTTTGGGGATAGCTTCCGCGTCGATAGACCTTGGCAGTAACATAGGGAAAGTGGCTCTTTGGTGATAGAAGTTATTACATCATAAACGACGTGTTATGTCAATAAGATATGGATTAATAGCGGCAGGAGAGGGGTCGCGCCTCGCATCGGAGGGCATCAGCGTGCCCAAGCCGCTTGTCAAGGTTGGCGGCGAGGAACTGATAGGGCGTATGATTCGCATCTTCCAACAGAACGATGCCGAGTCTGTGAGCGTCATTGTCAACGACAGGATGCCCGAAGTTTTGGACTACCTGACGGGGCTGAAGACGGACGTGCCGCTCGACATTGTGGTCAAGTCGACACCGTCCTCGCTCCACAGCTTCGGCGAACTGCGGGCTTTCTTCCTCGGGAACCCCGCCCAGCAGGACAAGAACGGACACTTCTGCATAATGCCCTACCTGCGTCGTGGCAGCTCCAAGTTCTGCCTCACGACGACAGACTCCGTGTTCAACGAGAAGGAGTTTCACGACTACATCAAATACTTCACGTCCGATGCGTTCCGCGACGATGCCCTGATGGGTGTCACCGCCTATATCGACGACGAGAAGCCGCTGTATGTGCGCACCGATTTCGGCACGCTTGAGGTGACGGGCTACGAGAATCAGGCATACGAGGGCTGCAAGTACATCAGCGGCGGCATATACTGCATGAACGAGAAAGCCCTGGATTTGCTTCCGAAGGCTCTCGACAGTGGCGTGGAGCGCATGCGCGGCTTCCAGCGTTACATGATAGAGCAGGGGATGAAGCTGCAGGCATATCCGTTCAGCAAGGTCATCGACATTGACCATGCCGCCGACATAGCCGTGGCAGAGGAGTTTCTGAAAACGGGTAAGTAGATGAGCCGACATACGATTGCGGGTGTGCAGCGTCACACCGACTTCTCACCGAACCATGTGGGCAACGATGCAGCCATCTTCACAGCCGTGGCGGAAAATCTGCGTGCCTACGGACACACCGTGAACGTCTACACCGAGCCGGAATACATCGCCGGCCGCAGCAGCGAACGCTACATATATAATATGGTGCGCAGCCATGCCGCCCTGCAACGTCTGCAACAGCAGGAACGCAGCGGTGCGGTGGCAGTGAACTCGGGCTTCGGCATAGAGAACTGCACGCGCGAGAGAATGACAACGATACTGACAGACAGCGGTGTGCCTCATCCGAAGAGCGTGATGATGAACGTCACCGACGACGTGCCGCAGAGCATGCGGGACGGCTTCGAGCCATGCTGGGTGAAGCGTGCCGACTTCCATGCCATACACAAGGAAGACGTGACCTACGTGCGCAACCTCGGTGAGCTGAAGGAGGTGATGAGCGAATACGCACTGCGCGGCATAGGACGCGTGGTCATAAACGAACACCTCACCGGCGACCTGATAAAGTTCTACGGGGTCAACGGCACCGGCTTCTTCTACTGGTTCTATCCGTACAACATGAAGCACAGCAAGTTCGGTCTGGAGAAGATCAACGGAGCACCCACGGGTATCCGTTTCTCCGAGGACACGCTGAAGGAGATATGCAGCCATGCGGCTTCGGCTCTGAACGTCGATGTCTATGGCGGCGATGCCATTGTGAATGTGGACGGCACGATGAAGATAATAGACTTCAACGACTGGCCCAGCTTCGCGCCATGCCGCGACGAGGCTGCACGCGCCATAGCGGAAGTCATAGTCAGAAAGATTGAAAACGCACAGGAATGAACAGGGAGGAACAGCAACAACTGCAATCGTCGCTGAAGTCGGCGGACACGGAGGAGTGGATTGACCTGAAGTTCTACCGCCCGCTCGGACTGCACTGGGCGTTGCTCTTCAAGCGCATGGGCGTGACACCGAACGCCATCACCATTGCGTCGATATTCCTCGGCATTGGGGCGGGAGTGATGTTCTACTTCGACTCGCTGCCGCTGACGTTGGCGGGGATAGTCCTGCTCGTATGGGCAAACACCTACGACAGTGCCGACGGACAGCTGGCACGCATCACCGGTCAGAAATCGGAGATGGGCCGCATACTCGACGGCGTGAGCGGAGACATCTGGTTCTTCTCCATCTATCTTGCCATCGTGCTGCGGCTCACGCCGACATGGTCTGTGTGGATATGGCTGCTGGCGGCGGCGGCGGGCTACTCGCACAGCATGCAGGCGGCTGTTGCCGACTACTACCGGAACATACACCTGTTCTTCCTCAAAGGGAAGCAGGGCAGTGAGCTGGACCGTGCCGACGGACAGGAAGAGCTGTACCGGTCGTTGTCGTGGCACGGCGACTTCGTTCAGAAGCTGTTTCTGTTCTTCTACAAGGGCTACACCGTCCGTCAGGAGACAGCCACGCCGCAGTTCCAGAGGTTCTTCCGCACGCTGTGCCTGAAGTATGCCGACGGCGTGGCACCGGAAAGCGTCAGGCAGACGTTCCGCCAAAAGAGCCTGCCCCTGATGAAGTACACCAACATACTGTCGTTCAACACACGCGCCATAGTGCTCTGCCTGTCGCTGCTCGCGTCGGTGCCGTGGGTCTACTTCGTGTTTGAGCTGACGGTGCTCAACGGACTGCTCATATACATGGTGCGCCGTCATGAGCGGCTGAGCGACGAGATGTACCGTCTCATCGGTGGGGAATGAACGAACACGCACAAGGCAGATGAAGAGCAAATTCCGCAACATATTCCTTGCGTTCGGTCTGGCGGCAGTGGTGGTGATGCTGCTGACGATGAATGTCTCCTACGACGAGCTGCTTGCCAACCTGCGCAGTGCCGGCGGCTACCTGCCGCTCATCCTGCTGCTGTGGCTCGTGGTCTATGCCATCAACACGCTGTCGTGGTATATCATCGTGCGCAGCGGCGGCCCCATGAACGGGCTGTCGTTCCTCAAACTCTATAAGTACACGGTATCGGGCTTCGCCCTCAACTACGTCACTCCCGTGGGACTGATGGGCGGCGAACCTTATCGCATCATGGAGCTGAAGCCGTATGTGGGCACCGAGAGAGCCACGTCGTCGGTGATTCTCTATGTCATGATGCACATCTTCAGCCACTTCATGTTCTGGGCCGGTGCGGTGCTGATATACGTCTGCTTCTACAGGGTGACGGTCGAGATGGGTATCCTGATGGGCTTCATACTGTTGTTCTGCATCGTCATGGGCACAATCTTCGCCAAGGGATACAGGCACGGCATGGCCGTGGCATTCATACACATAGGCAGCAAGATACCGTTCCTGAAGCGTCCGGCAAACCGGTTCGCAGAGCGGAACGCACACCACCTGAAGAACATCGACGAACAGATCTCGCTCCTGCACCGGCAGAAGAAGAGCACGTTCTACAGTTCGCTGCTGCTGGAGTACACGGCACGCGTGATCGGCAGCGGCGAGGTGTGGCTCATCCTCAACGTCATTGCCACCGATGTCAGCTTCGTCAGTTGCATCATAATCCTTGCATTCTCGTCGCTGATGGCCAACTTGCTGTTCTTCATGCCCATGCAGCTCGGAGGACGCGAAGGCGGGTTTGCTCTGGCTGTCGACGGCATGCGGATGGCCGGAGCTTACGGAGTGTTTGCCGCACTGCTGACACGTGTGCGCGAGTTGGTGTGGATTGTCATAGGACTGGCACTGATGAAGATAGGAAACAGCAAGAACGTCTGCGCCCATGCCGACGGAACGGAAACGACAGACAAACCCTTGACGCAAGAAGACAGAGATGATTGAAAAAGACAGAATCAAAGCCCTGGCATTCGACTTCGGCGGTACGCTCGACTCGCCGTTCATGCACTGGGCAAACCTTTACATCAAGATATACAACGAGAAGTTCGGCCTGCGGCTGACGCGCGACTCCTTTTGGGACTCCTATGTCGCCGCCGAGCGCGAGATGGAACGCCTGCAGCCCGTGAAGCCGACGGACGGTCTGCAAGCCACGCAGTCGTGGAAGGCCAAGCTGCAGTTTGCCGAGATGACGGGGCGCGGCGTTGTGCCCGATACGGAGTACAACCGCACGGAGTTGCCCGTCAAGGCCGCCGAGGCTGTGACCG
Organism: Streptococcaceae bacterium; assembly: GCA_963607015.1. GTDB lineage: Bacteria > Bacteroidota > Bacteroidia > Bacteroidales > Bacteroidaceae > Bacteroides. Next base: position 12,412 of record CAVDAU010000020.1, on the reverse strand, counting down.
AGTTCACGGGCGGGTATATCGTCAGGTCACGCCGTGTGCTCGAGAGCCTGTCTGCGGGCTACCGCCTGCTGCTCGTGTCCAACTTCTACGGCAATCTGAAGACCATTGTCGGCGACTTCGGCATGACGCAGCTGTTCCAAAGCATCACCGACTCCACGACTGTAGGAATACGCAAGCCCGACCCTGCGATATGGCAGCTGGCGTTCGACGGTGCGGGTCTTAGGGCTGAGAATGTGCTGGTCATTGGAGATTCGATGAAGAACGACATGCGTCCGGCACTGTCGCTCGGCTGTCAGGTGGTCAAGTGCTGTGCCGACGGCGAGGATCATCCCGAAGGGCTTACATGTATCACGGAACTGAATCAGCTCGTGCCGCTGCTGCTCTGACGCGGCGTGTGTTCAGTCAGTGATGCGCAGTGTCTCCACCTTGCGCAGTCGCGACAGCAGCCGTTCTTCGAGGCTCTTGCGTATGCGGAGCGTCATCATGCAGTCGTTGTCATAGCTCTGGCTGACTATGCGCGGCTCCTCTTCCTTCACTATGCGCATCACGTCGTTCATGAACGGGAACTCGAAAGCGAAACTTATCTCGACATCCACGGTACGTTCTTCCACTGTTGCCGCCCGCAAGGCTTCGGCGGCTGCGGCCTTGTATGCGACGATGAGTCCGCTTGTGCCCAACTTGATGCCGCCGAAGTAGCGCACCACGACCACAAGCACGTCCGTCAGTCCGGCGGAGTTTATCTGTCCGAGTATAGGCCGTCCGGCAGTGCCGCTTGGCTCGCCGTTGTCGTTGGCACGGAACACGCTGCGGTCGGCACCGAGCACATAGGCATAGCACACGTGGCGTGCGTCGTAATACCGCTTCTCGTATGCCTTCACCGCATCCTTCACCTCATCCGTGCTCGTCACCGGCACGGCAAATGCCAGGAACTTGCTCCGCTTCTCGGTGTAGGTGCCTTCGGCTGTCGCCGCTATTGTCTTGTAAACGTCTTCCATGGTCTCCGTGGTGCAAAAGTAGGAAGTTTGGCCCTCTTGCGGAAACATTGCGGATTTGTTTTGCGCCGGTGTCGGACGGAATTCATAACTTCGCACAGTCCCTCCCGCTTGGATGGAGGGCATAAGTCATATACGACACTCGCATGAAGATAGCGATACTACAGACCGACATCACGTGGGCTGACGTGCAGTCCAACCTGCAACGGGCAGACACACTCATGGACAGCAGCGTGGAGCCTGATGCCGACGTGGTCGTGCTGCCCGAGATGTTTTCGACGGGCTTCGCCACACAGCCCGAGGGCATTGCCGAGGACAACGGCGGCGAGACGCTCCGCTGGATGCGCCGCACGGCCTGTCGCCGCCGGTGTGCCGTGGCAGGAAGCGTTGCCATACATTCGCGCGGAACCTACTACAACCGCTTCTATCTTGTCGAGCCGGACGGAACCACAAGCACTTATGACAAGCGGCATCTGTTCTCCTTCGGCGGCGAAGACCGCTGCTTCAAGCCCGGCTGCCGTCGCACGGTCGTGTGCTTCCGTGGTGTCAGGATTTTGCTTCAGGTGTGCTACGACCTGCGCTTCCCTGTCTTCAGCCGCAACTGCGGGGACTATGACCTCGCACTCTATGTCGCCAACTGGCCCGAAGCACGCATGGACGTGTGGCAGATGCTGCTGCGGGCACGTGCCATCGAGAACCAGTGCTACGTGGCAGGTGTCAACAGGGTGGGGGCTGACGAATACTGCCGGTACTCCGGAGGAAGCATGATTGTCGACCCTTACGGGCGCATCGTTGCTCGGTGCAAGGACAACGAGGTGGACGTGGCGACAGCCGTGCTGCGGCTCGAAGCCATGAAGTCGTTCCGCCGGAAATTCCCCGCGCTCGACGATGCCGACCTTTTCAAGGTGCTTGATACAAGGATGGGGTCTTTATGATAGGCGATACGGGCATTAAGCCCATATCGCCATAAAGCCTCTATCAGAACTTCAGCTTGTACTCCAGACCCAGGAGGTGACGGTCGAAGGTGTAGTCGCCGTCGTCGTCGCGGTGTGTGTCCTGAAACTTATACTGGAGCGACAGCGTGTTCTGCTTGTTGACCTTCCAGTCCATGCCGACACCGTATCTCACCTTCTTGATGCCCAAGCCGTTGTATAGCTCCACGTTGGCGAAGGGGCGCAGCGGTGTGCCTGCAATCTTGTACTTCAGCTGCAGACGGCTGCGGAGCAGGTTCTTGCCCTTTCCTTTGTATGTCTTGCTGTTGCCGTCCCAGTCGTTTTGGTCGTAGTCGTAGCGTTCGCTGATGGTCTGTTCGGGACGGTACGTATATTGCCACTGTTCGCGCAGTGACAGCGTGAAGCCGTTGCCGAACTCGTGTTCGCCCTCCAATCCGACGTGGAAGCGGTGGCGCGTGTAGTGTCCGCGCTTGTTCAGCGAACCGTCGTCGTGGTAGGTATAGTCCTTGTCGAGCAGCAGGTTGTAGCCCGCCGAGGCCTTGAGCCAGGGAAGTATCTTGTACTTGCCGTCCACGCCTATCTTCCAGCGGTCTGTCTTGGAGGCGTTGTCGAGAGTACGCAGCTCGCCCTCGAGACCCACGCTCCATTTCTTGTCAATCTTCTTCTCCACTCCAAGGGAGTACCACATTCCGAAGTCGTGGCCCTGTGCCGCCATCCCAAGGGGCAACGTCACCATTGCCAGCAGCAGTAATAGTTTTTGTTTCATGATTTTGATTAGTGTGTTTGGTTTTCTTACATGTGTTGAATATTGTCTCTGAATTGATTGGTGCTCACTGCACATTTGCCATGTCGGCCCGCGAGAGCTTCAGCTTCGAGTCTACGGTGTTCGACATACCGTCAGACCGGTAGTGGACTCTCAGCACTGCCATGTCCTTCAGCATGTCCACGCCTCCCACCTCTACGTGCGTCACCTCCAGTCCGAGGCGGCTCTCGAGGTCGGCTGTCAGCTCGTCGCGACGTTCGGGCTTTATCAGCTCGATGCGGTCATACTGCACCAGCTTGCTCGGTTGCGGCTTCAGCTGTTTCTCGCACAGCCAGATGGACAGCACCACCAATGCGTTGGTGACCAACAGTTCGCTCAGCGTCACCTCGGAGCCTATGGCGTTGACCACCGACAGAGCGACGATGACGAAGAGGTATGTCATCTCGCGCACGGGTATTGCGTCAGTGCGGTAGCGCATGATGCTGAAGATGCCGAACAGTCCGATGCCGATACCTATCGATGTCTTTGCCTTCAGGTCCTCGAGCACGAAGATCATGAAGAACACCAGGAAGAAGATGGCCACGGATATGAGCATGAAGGTGAAATAGAAGTCGCGGCGGTGGCTCTTGCTGAAGTACAGCTTGTCTGCGATGAGCCACGTGACGGCCATGCAGATCATGAAGCGTAGCAGCATGGACGTGAACTGCGTTGAGAAAGAAAAGTCAAATATGTAATCCATTGTTGTTCATTTTTTCGATTGTGTGTAGCCGCATCTTGAAGCGGTTGATGCGCAGTCCCGCGTTTGTCAGCGCAGAACCGATGCAGTATTTGCTGAAGCCCATGGGCTTGATGCGCAGCTCGCGCAGGAGCGGCAGTATTGGCGACACGGCCTGCCCGTCGCGCTTCAGCTCGATGATGACGATGTTGTCAAGGCTCACGTCCCTGCCTGTCGACAGGTTGTGGAAGCACAGGCCGCTATCGATGGTCAGCCGTTCGGTCTTCTGCCGGTTCACTAACGTCGTGCGGCAGAAACGGTTCTCGATCTGCTCATGCACCGCTTCCGGACGGTAGTGCAGATGCTCGCGGACGAAGCCGGCATACCGGCAGAAGTCCTGCATGCCGTCGCTGCCGAAGCTGATGCCGTGCTGCGGATGCAGCGGGTCGAAGCCGTCTATGGCCGTGCGCTTCTTTCGTGTGCGGCCGTGGTTGTTCTTGGTCTTCACCTCAAGGAAGTTCAGTCCCGAGTCCACATACGAGCGTATGCGCAGCTTCTGGCGGTTGGCGTGTCCGTTGTGATGGGCGGTGAACATGCTCATGTCGGGCGTGTCGAAGTAGAGCGTATAGTACGGCATGACGCGCTCACCTCCCGTCTCCTGCACCCTGTAGTCGGCGGCGGCCATGGCAAGCAGCCGGCGTGCCGTGCCGGCTGTTGTCACGAACTTGGTGTCAGTGCGGTTCATCAGCCTTATCCCGTCCATCTCTTCGAGCGATATAGGGTCAAAGCCGCGCACTATGTCATCCATTGTCGTCATGGTCGTCATGATTGTCAGTGTCCGGGACCTCCGCCGGGTGTGAAGCCTCCTCCGTTCATTCCGCCGCCGCCCTGGGAGCTTGAGCCTGTAGAAGAGTAGGGCAGTGACAGCGACGACACCGTGGCTGCCGACGTGCCGGCAGAGCTTATCGTGGCTCCGCTCACCAGTCCGTGCCAGTCGTTGCCCGTTGCCGTGGCTCCTGTCGACAGTGTGTATGATCCGCCCTGCGTCAGGTCGGGCGAGGTGATGAAGAAGCTTGTGCTGCTGTTGCCGCCGCTGTAGGAGCGTCCCATCTGCAGTGCAAGGATGTTTGCCGAGCTGCTGTCAACGGTCAGCCACGTGCCGCTGCTCACGCTGCCGCCGAACACTATTGTCGGTTGCGTGCTCTTGCTTGACGGTACGGAGTTGTTGCCGCCGACGGCCACCAGCGTACCGCCGGTGACAATCACGCTGTAGTTGCTCTCTTCGTTGGCATCGATGCCGCCTTCGGGCTGCGACGCTCCGTAGGCCACGACGGTGCCTCCCTGAACGTAGAGATTGCCGTTCGAGTCAAGACCGTCGTTGTTGCTGCCGTAGGCGTAGACGTAGCCACCCTGCAGGTACATGTGGCTGCCCGAGTTGATGGCATCGTCGTAGGCGTAGGACTCCACCGTTCCGCCCGTTATTGTCATGGTGCCTTTGCTCTCGATGCCCTCGCTGCCGTCGTCGCCGGTAGCTCTGACAACCACAGTGCCGTCGCTGATGAGCATGTCGCCGTCTGACTTGATGCCTTTGGCTTTGCTGTCGAGGCTGCTGTTGTACTTGTAGGTCGTTCCTGTGGTGATGGCCTTCACCGTACCGCCGCTGATGGTCAGGGTTGCGTCGGTGCTGATGCCCTTGCCGCCGTTGCCGGTGCTCTTGCACAGCAGTTCGCCGTCGCTGATGCTGATGTCGCCGTCGGCTTTCAGTCCGGCGGCACCGTTAACGTCGTTGTCGTCGCTGTCATACTCGCCGCCACCGCCGGTAATGGCAATGACACGGCCGCCCGACTGCGTGTAGTAGCCGTCGGTCTTCAGACCTTTCGATGCCGTGGCACTCGTCTCGCAGTTGATAAGTCCGCCGGCGACGGTGATGCCGTCGTTGGATTTTATGCAGTTGCTCGATGTGGACTTGACGTAGATGTCGTTCCCGGGACGGAACACGATGTAGTCGTCGGCACAGATGCCGTTCTTGGCGTTGGAGTAGACACGCAGCTTGCCGCTGCCGCTGAACAGCAGCTTGCCCTCGCTGAAGAACGTGGCTTTCTGATCCTCATCGCCGCTGTCGGCGTAGCTCGTGCCGTCGGTCAGCGAGTTGAACGTGCCGTCGGTAACGACCACATAGCACCGCTTGCCGTTCTGTATGTTTATGGCAGGCCCGTCGGCATTGCTGATGTTCACGCCGTTGAGCGTCAGCCTGAACTTCTTGTCGTTGTCGCCACTTGTCAGCTTGAACATGCCGTCGGTGGTGGTGCCGCTGAGCACATAGTTTACGCCGCTTGCTGTTGACGACACAACCACGTCGGCACCGCTGATGCTGACGCTCACGCCGCTGACCGTACCCTCGGAGGATGCCGATGTGCCGTTGTACTTGATATAGATGGTCGACGAGAAGTCGTTGCCCGAATACTCGATATAATCTTCATTGCCGGTATCGGTAATGAGGGTTTCCGAGAGTACGGTTGTCGTGTCCACGGCAATCTCGAACGTCGTCAGGTCTCCACCGGTTGTGGGCGTGCTGTCGCCGCCTGTATCGGAAGATGAGTCGGAGTTGCCGCCACCACCACCGTCGTTGTTGTTGATGATGTCGTCCCAGTCGTCATCAATGTCATCGTCTGTCGAGCACGAGCAGACAGAGCATACTGCGAACAGGGCTACCGCTGTGAATGGCAAAAGAATAGATCTGTGTCCCATAAGTGTAACTTGTTTTTTAGGTTGTTAGTAATATTTGTCTTTTCCGACTGTGCTTTTCCGGTCTGTAACTATATACATTTATTAACCGTATTACACGCATCGTAAGGTTTGATGTTTTGCCGCTGGCGCCAACGTTTAATATATGTTCCCATTGTTAACATAAAATCTGCATTTCATCAGCCTCTTAGACAAAGTTACAAAAATGTTACACTCTGCAAGCGGTCGTACAGTCGCCGGCACAACCTTAACAGTAGGAAACATTTTTGATGGGTGGATTTTGGTTACCTTTGCACGCCTTTTCCGACCTCCGTCCTCTTGTGGTACGGAGGACATGAGGCGCAAGACGCAAATGTTTTTCAACAAGGAAATATGAAAGTTCTGTACACCATTCTGCTACTTGTCGTGTCAAACATCTTCATGACCTTTGCCTGGTATGGTCACCTGAAGTTGCAGGACATGAAGATTTCTACCAACTGGCCCTTGATAGCCGTCATTGCGTTCAGCTGGGGACTTGCTTTCTTTGAATACTGCTGTCAGGTACCTGCCAACCGCATAGGCTTCCACGGCAACGGCGGCCCGTTCTCGCTCATGCAGTTGAAGGTCATTCAGGAATGTGTCAGCCTCATTGTCTTCACGCTGTTCACTTCCGTCGTGTTTCGTGGCGAAGCCCTTCACTGGAATCACTTTGCGGCCTTCGTCTGCCTCGTCGCCGCTGTCTACTTCGTGTTCCTGAAGTGACCGTCCTCCTTATTTGTCGCTGATGTAGCGTTTCATGCCGTCGGACATGTAGACTTCGTATTCTCCGTTGTCGCCGCTGTAGATGAGGTATGCGTCTATGCCGCTGTGACGGCTGAGGAACTCACGCGCCTTGTCGAGACCCATGACCATGAATGACGTGGCATAGGCATCGGCACTCATGCAGTCGGACGCGATGACCGTAGCCGAGAGTATGCTGTGCTGCACGGGATAGCCCGTGTGCGGGTCTATGGTATGGGCATACTTGCGTCCGCCCTTGTAGTAGAAGTTGCGGTAGTTGCCCGATGTCGCTATGCCGACACCGCTGACGGCAAGTATGGTCTGCAACTCGCTGTTGACAGACAAAGAGTCGTCCTGTGGCTTGTTGATGCCGATGTGCCAGACTTCGCCGTTGGGGTTGTGTCCGGCAACGTCCACCTCGCCGCCGATGTCGACCATGTAGTTGCTGATGCCCTTGCGGCGGAGCAGCGAGGCGATGATGTCGACGGCATAGCCTTTGGCAATGGCACTACAGTCGAGCATGGTGCGCGGGTCTTGCTTCAGCACGCGGCCGTCGGGCGTGAGCTGTATCTTGTCATATCCGACCATCTGCATGAGGCTGTCTATGGTTGCCGAGTCCGGCTCGACGTCCTGCTTGAAGCCGAAGCCCCAGGTGTTGACCAACGGTGCCACGGTTATGTCGAAACAGCCGTCTGTGGCTTGCGATATTTCGAGGCTGCGCCTGATGACGTTCGAGAAGAGTGTGTCCGTCCGTATGTCCTCATTGCGGTTGACGCGCGAGATGGTAGACGTGTCGTTGAACATCGAGAGCGAACCGTCAAACAGTTGCAGCTCGCGGGTGATGTCGTCCTTCAGGCTCTCGGGGTGTTGGTACTTGACGTTATACACCGTACCGAAGATGAAGCCCGTCTCGCTTTGGAAGGTGCTTGTGTTGCCGGTGCAACCGCTCAGTGCCGTCACTGCCGCTGCTACGGTCGCCGCAACGATGGTCGTCTTCATGCCGTTGGCTGATGTGGTGTTCATGTGTGTCTGTGCCTTTCCGTCTCTGTATATATGTATATGTGTGTTGCTTATATTATTCCCAAGTGTTCAAACAAGACTTTGGTGCCGATAAGAATCAGTATTATGCCGCCGACAAGCTCCGGTCTGACGCGCCGCTCCAGTCTCTTGCCGCAGACGATGCCGAGCGAAAGTCCTGCCAGCGACATTGCCAACGACACAAGTCCGATAATGGTGACAGGGAACATCAGCTCGGCGGCGGTCTTGTATTCGAGACACGCAAACGAGATGCCGACAGCCAAAGCGTCTATGCTCGTGGCCACGGCCATGACGAGTATGGTGGTGGGCTTCTTGGGGTCAATGCTGTGTGCCTCTTCGGGCTTGAAAGCATCCATTATCATCTTCACGCCAAGGTAGGCCAACAGTCCGAACGCAATCCAGTGGTCCACACTTTCAAGCAGACCGCTGAAGTGTATGACGCAGAACCATCCGATGAGCGGCATTGCGGCTTGGAAGATGCCGAAGCTAAGAGCCGTCGCCAGCATCACGCGCCACCGGAAGCTCTTGAGCATTATGCCGCTTGTCATCGACACAGCAAAACAGTCCATGGCCAACGCCACGGCCAACAGCAGGATTTCTAATGTTCCCATTCCTTTGTCGTTAATTTGTTCAGAGTTTCACCGGCAGGCGGTAGACGATGCTGTAGGTCAGTCCGAAGACGCTGTCCTTGTAGCGTCCGTAGCCGCCCACATAGTAGGGGTCGCCGTATTCGCTGACCGATGCCGACAGTTTGTACTTCAGCCGTACATTCCATGTCATATATATATGTCCGCTGACGTTCACCCTCACTCCTGCGCACAGCTCCACCCAGTGCATCGTCGCCTTCATGCCCTCGTGGCTGTATGTGCCGCTGTCGCCCCATATCGGGTCTGTCAGGTTCGTCAGGTTTGCCGAACCGCTGTCTGTAGGCGTGCTGACATCGTATGTCGTCGTTCCGTAGCCGTATCTGAGGCCTAAGAGCAGCATGTTGCCGTGACGTTTCTTGTAGAGCGCGTTGTAGTCGATGCCCAGACGGGCGTATGGTGTCTTTGAGCTGTAGCGCGTGTCGTAGTCGTTGGTGGTGCTGCTTCTCCCGTAGCCCAGCTCCACGGTTGGGAAGAAGCGGTGCTTGATGTCGAGGTCGGCGAGAGCCTCCACGGAGTAGTTGTCGCTGCCGAGGAGCTTGGTGGCCGGTCCCATTATGTCCACGCCAACGTCCAGTCCGTTCAGTAGCGGATATTCAATCTCCGGCTCGGTGTTCCGGCGTTCCGTCTTCTGCTGCCGGCCGCCGCTGTTGTTGCGGCTGCTGTTCGCGAAGCTCTGCAGGCTGCCGCCTATGCCCTGTGCCGCCACGCCCTGCACTGTCAGGACAAGGAACAGAAGCAGAACTGCCAACAGCTGCCGACGGCGGTGCGGTTCAGCGGCGTTTGGGATATATCTTGATGTTCTCTGTTCCATCTGAATTGGTTGTTGGATTGGTGACCACTATGGAGTCTATATGGTGCGTGGTGTAGCTGACCCCCGTCAGCTTCTGACGGACGGCATAGTTGCAGTCCATCGACAGGAAATAGACGGTGTTGTCGTGGCTGAAGGTCACGGTGTCCTTGCTGCCCGGTGTCAGCAGTGTGTCGGCTGCACTCAGTGCGTAGCTCAGCACCATCGTCGTGCTGCTCTCGTAGAAGCGCAGCGGCAGGCTCATGGATGTCACGTTCGTCTCGTCGTTTATTATCACCGAGTCGGTGCCGAAGGCCGTGACGTAGAGCTGCGGAATGGTGTCGGCAGCGGTGAAACGCTCGTGTTCTGTCACGATGGTCTTGCAGACGGTGGCGTTCAGCATGTTGCGGGCATTCGCGCTACAGTCGTCCTCCTCCGAGCACGACACCATCACGACTGCCGGCAGACACACACACGCAACGTGTGCCAGTCTGCGTATCGTTGCGGTGGCTCTGCGCCTTGTCGTCTCACCTCTCATGTCTTTCTCTCCGTGTGTCATATCATCCGTTCAATCTGGTACTTGTTGCGCTCCGGCGAGTTGCGCGACACTAATTCGCCCAAGAATCCGCCAACGAACAGCTGTGTGCCAAGAATCATAAGCGTCAGTGCGATGTAGAAGTAGGGCGAGTCGGTGACAAGTGCGTGCGGCAGTCCCCGGCTCAGGTAGTACAGCTTGTTGATGCCCACGACGATGATCGATGCCAGTCCAAGCAGGAACATCAGCGTGCCCAGTGTGCCGAAGAAGTGCATGGGCTTGACACCGAACGTGGAGAGGAACCACAGCGTGATGAGGTCGAGATAGCCGTTGACGAAGCGGTTCAGGCCGAACTTGGTCTTGCCATACTTGCGCGGACGGTGGTGCACCTCCTTCTCGCCTATGCGGGTGAAGCCGGCGTTCTTTGCCAGATACGGGATGTAGCGGTGCATCTCGCCATAGACCTCTATGTTCTTCACCACGTCTATGCGGTATGCCTTCAGTCCGCAGTTGAAGTCGTGCAGGTTGTGGATGCCGCTCACCGCCCGCGCCGTGGCGTTGAACAGCTTTGTCGGTATGGTCTTCGACAGCGGGTCGTAGCGTTTCTTCTTCCAGCCCGACACGAGGTCATAGCCCTCGTCGCGTATCATGCGGTACAGCTCGGGTATCTCGTCGGGGCTGTCCTGAAGGTCGGCATCCATGGTGATCACCACGTCGCCCTTGGCTTCGCGAAAGCCGCAGTAGAGGGCCGGCGACTTGCCGTAGTTGCGGCGGAACTTTATGCCTCTGACAGCCGTGTCCTCGCGCTGCAGCTGTTCGATGACGCTCCACGAGCCGTCGGTGCTGCCGTCGTTGACGAAGATAATCTCATAGCTGAAGCCGTGGCTGCGCATCACGCGCACAATCCACCGGTGCAGCTCGGGCAGTGACTCCGCCTCATTATATAATGGTATGACTACCGATATGTCCATCTTTCTCTTCCTGTCTTCCTTTTGTCTTGCCCGGATTCAGACGGCGGCGTCCTGTTGCTGCCCGTCGTCATTGCTGTCCGTCCGCGTGATGTTGTCACCATATTTCTTGCGGCGCATCACGAGAGGAGCCGTTATCAGTGCTATTATGGAGCCGTAGAACACGTTTTGCGACAGCAGCTGCCACACGATGTCGGTTGGCGTGAACTGATAGAACACGTCAAGTGCCAGCTGCATCTGCTCGATCAGTGCCTCCTCGCCGGCATGGACTGCGGCGGCAAAGGCATCGAGCGTGTTCTGATAGTAGCTCAGGACGTAGCCGTGGTCGATGAAGCTGAAGTAGACGAAGTGTGCCACGGCAGTCAGCATGGAGGCGAAGAGGTACATCCACATCCCGAACACCCACGCCTGCAGGAAGCTCATCTGTCCGCCCATGGTGCTGTCGCGGTAGATGCGCGTCAGCCTGTAGCCTATGAACGGCACGGCGCACGTCAGCACGCCGAAGAGCGTCAGCAGGAAGAGATTGCCCAACCCCAAGGGGAAGAACACGAACTTCACAATCCAAAACACGCCCATCACCGTGCCTGCCCTCATGGCTCCCTGCATCATGCTTTTGCTTCTCTCTTGCGCCATCGTATCTCCTTGTGCTATGTATGTTCCGTCTAAGACGATGGCAAAGGTATGAAATTATCAATACACGCACGGCACGGCACCGGCAATCTTTGAAAAAAGTGCGGCGCAACGTTTGCACGTTTCCGGAGAATGTTTACCTTTGCCGCCGCAAAACGGGTAAGTCCTATACGGCCGGCTCCCTGCAATTCCTCCAGGGCTTGACCGCAGCAAAGGTAGTAGGTCGTAGCGGCGCGATATAGTAAGCTTACCCACCCGCCTCTTTAGCTCAGTTGGCCAGAGCACGTGATTTGTAATCTCGGGGTCGTTGGTTCGAATCCGACAAGAGGCTCTCTCCGAAGTTTTTATGTAGAACAGAATCGGGTCGTTGCTCTGCGGAGCGGCGGCCCGATTTCCTCTTTTGTCCTCGGTTCTTGTGAAGCGGTGCCGATGGCCGGTGCACTGCAAGATTTACCGGTCAAGCGCACCTTTTTCGGTCTTGCGGAAGAATTGCTCCAATCTTGCGGAAGAATTGCTCCAATCTTGCGGAAGAATTGCTCCAATCTTGCGCAAGAATTGCTCTAATCTTGCGGAAGAATTGCTCTAATCTTGCGGAAGAATTGTTCTAATCTTGCGCAAGAATTGTTTCGGTCTTGCGGAAGAATTGTTCCGGTCTTGCGGAAGAATTGTTCGAATGATACGTATGATTCACAGGGTTGTGGCTGTAGACATCATCGAGTTTAGAGGAAACGGAATATACCGGAAAACGGTTTGAAGATTAACGGATAGATCTTCTTGTCTGTTCATTTAAGTCCGACACGTTCAACGGACGTGCTTTTTGCGTAACTTCACGCCCTTATACAGTAATAACCTCAAACGAAACATGACAATGAGAAGACTT
>CAVDAU010000019.1:0-17723 GCA_963607015.1 Streptococcaceae bacterium | reverse complement strand
GTTCAGCAGAGAGGCACACACGCTACAGGACATGAGAGATAGTGTGCGGAGCGACCGCAGTCCGGAAAAAAATGAACTAATAGTTCATCGGCACTTGAACTAATAGTTCGTTGGCATTTGAACCTATAGTCCGTTTTTCAACGTTCAACGCTCCGCGACTTGAGGTAGAAGTATTTCCACAGCGGCGCAATCATGAGCGACTGGCGGAACGCACCGTCGACAAGCATGCCGAACACCTCGTCTTCCCTGACCGGCGTGACCTGCAGATACTCCGTCTCGTCGAGATGCTGTGTGCCCGTAGGCTCGACACCCGTCGCCACGAAGCAGTGCGTCAGGTTGGTGGTGGTGCTCGGGTTTGCCGATATGGTCATGAGCTGCTGCCACGTGCCGCCGCTGTAGCCGGTCTCCTCCATCAGCTCGCGCTTGGCCGCTTCGAGCGGTGTCTCGCCTTTCTCAATCACTCCTGCCACAATCTCGAAGCCCACCTCGTCGAGAGCATGGCGGTACTGCCGCTCGATGAGGATGCAGCCGTCGCGCGTCACGGCTATGACGTTCACCCAATCGGGATATTCCAGCACATAGTACTCGTGATTGATTTTGCCGTTCGGCAGCTGCACCTCGTCGCGCCGTGCCGTCAGCCACGGGCGGCGTATCAGGTACTCACTGCTCAGCGTCTTCCACTGTTGCTTGTCCTCTGCCTTGTCCATATAGATCTGCTGTTCGTTTTCTGTGTGTATATGGTTGCAAATCTACAAAAAAGCGCGGCACAACGTTCGGGATCCGTCCCCAAAGTTGTGCCGCACGCTTCCTGTCGTGTGTGCGTTCAGTCAGCCGCCCACTTGATAAGCTCCTGCATGAACATACGGCTGTCCTTGCCCCACCAGTTGGTGTCCATGTTCTTGTGGACATTGCGGTCGCCGTCGGGGTTGCCCATCAGCAGCCCCACCATGGTCTCTCCTATGACAAACAGCTTGCCGCCCTTGGGAGTCTTGACGTATGCACCGTGGACATAGCCGCCCTCCATGCACATGCTGGCAGGCGTGCCGCCCGTGACAGTGCGCGAGCCGCTGTACGGCACGCCCCACTCGCCGCTGAAGATTTCCCCTTTCAGGCTCACGGCTCCGCAGTTGCCGGGCACGTCCTCAATGTCTCCGCCAATCTCGATGCCGAAAGGCCGCGTTATGTCGTTTGCCCCGTATTCGTCGAGGATGACGCGGTAGGACTCCTCGTCCACCATCATGATCACGCTGCCGCCGTCGCGCAGGTACTGCACGATGTCGCGCTTCTCCGACTCGGTGAACGGCTTCTGGAGCGCACGGCGCAGGGGCGAGAGGATGAGCAGCACGTCCATGCCGCTGATTTGGTCGGCGGTCATCTCGGCGTGGTTCTCCACATACTCCATGTCAAGTTTTGAGAGGATGGTCTTGTAGTCCGGAATCACGTAGTCGTAGAATGTGCTGCTGACGCTCGGGTCTACAAATTGTCCGTGCGAGAGGTCGAACATCAGCTTCTTCTGCTGCTGTGCCGTGGCCGGCATTGCCGGTGCGATGGCCGCCAGCAGTGCGATGGCTTTGAGGGTTTTCATTGTGCGGTTCATTGTTTCCGGTCGTTGGGTTTAATGGTTCATTTCCTGTACAGAGCCTCTGCCAGAGCATCAACACTGCCTTCGCTCTCCTTCAGCTCGGGGTATGCCTTCTTCAGGGCAGCGGCAAAGTCTGCCGCCGTGTTCTTGTCCCTGAGCAGTTGGCGCACGTTCTGCAGATACTTCAGGCGGAACTGTGCGTCGGCTCTCTTCACCACGCCTCCATGACTGCCGGCAAACAGCTCTGCACCCGTGTCCAGGGACTGCTTCACCTCGGCTATGCGTGCGTCCACCGCCTCTGCCGACGATGCGTAGAGGTTGTTGATGTGGCTGCGCGACGGTGCCCAGTGGGTCAGGCAGACGGTGTTGCCAATGAGTATGGCGGCTGCGGGGAAGTCGCTCGATGCGCCGTGGCTGAACTTGAAGGAGACTCCGGCGAACACCTGCGACGAGCCGAACGGAACCTCTGTCACATTGCCGGTCGGCAGGTCCACCATCGCGTCGCCGAAGTTCTTGCGGAAGCCCTCCATCATTCCGGCATACGCGCCCTCCTTGGTGAACTTGCCCATGCCTTCGGCCATGACCACGGGATTGGCTCCCGTGCCGCCGAGGTGATAGTCGGTGATGCGTGTCGCCACCGGCTTCCCTATGTTGTCGATGTACCGTCCGAATTCGGCAGCGTTGTCCTTGAACAGCGGCTCCTCCAGGGTGACAAGGGAGTCGCGCCCCTCGACGATGTAGCCGGCGTTGCCCAGGGCATCGTTGGTGTAGTAGACGTGCAGGCGGAAGCCGTTGTAGTTGTATGCCTCGAACTTGCCTTTTGTCTGTGCCGCCACTGTCAGGGCGACCATGCTCACGAGAATGAATAGTAACTTCTTCATGGTTTCTTGAATTTTTTGGAATGTTTGACGTCTTACGTTTCTTTCTTGACGGGGGCAAAGTTAGGCAGGGCTGTTGCCGCCATCAAGAGGTTACTCTCCCGTCAGATAGTTACACGGAGGTGAGCAATGCTGACATTCAGAACCTTGGATGTCCGGGTTTTATGGTTGTTTAGTAATCCTCATGTCCTGTGGCGTGCGTGCCGCGCACCCTCGAGAGGCACACACGCCACAGGACATGAATATCGGCGTTGGGCATTGGGTGCTGTAACGCATTGAAAATCAGTGTTTCTATGGCTGTACATCCATAGGATCTATGGCTGTACGTCCATAGGATCTGTGGCTGTACGTCCACAGACTTGTGGCTGTACATCCATAGACTTGTGGCTGTACGTCCACAGAAAGGTGAATGTTGGCATCCGCAGAACCCAACGACGGGCATTCATAGACAGCCATGATAGGCTTTGAGTTTTGGGTACACACGCTGCCGGATATGCCTCACGGCAGCGGCATTTCCGTCACGCAGCGGCGCAGGTTCTCCCTTGCCGTGCAGGGCTTCAGAGCCTCTTCTTCAGCCATGCCGGTGGGCGTGATGCCCTCCACGCGGCAGAAACCGGCGCGTAGCAGTGCGTCGCGGTCGTCGACGCGACCTGCCACAAGCACCGTCGGCACTCCATGGCTCGCCGCACGCCGCAGCACGCGTTCGGGCAGCTTGCCCATCAGTGTCTGGCTGTCGGCATGCCCCTCACCGGTCATGACCACTGCGGCTCCGGCAAGCAGGCTGTCGAAGTCGAGGAGGTCGAGCAGCAGGTCGGCACCCGACACGGCTTCGGCTCCGAAGTACTGCATGAAGGCATATCCCAGTCCGCCTGCCGCTCCGGCACCGGGCTGTTGTGAGCAGTCGCGCCCGAAGTGGCGTGCCGACATCTCCGCAAACAGCCGTGCCCGGCGGTCCAGCGTCTCGACCTCCTCCGGCGTTGCGCCCTTCTGCGGTCCGAAGACTGCGGCAGCACCCTGCGGCCCGTATAGGGGATTGCGCACGTCGCCGGCGAGGATGAAGCGGCACTCCCTGAATGTCTGCTTCTCCAGAACCCTGTCGATGGTCTCACCCTTGGCCATGATGCGCACCAATGCTTGCAGCATCCCGCGTCCGCAGTCGCTCGTGCCACTGCCTCCCAGCCCTATGATGAAACGCCGGCATCCGGCATCTATCGCGTGGGCAATCAGCTCTCCCACGCCGTAGGTCGTGGCGACAAGCGGCCGTCGCTCTTCGGGGCTGACAAGGTGCAGCCCGCAGGCCTGTGCCGTCTCCACGATGGCGGTGCCGTCGGGGGCTATGCCATAGCGTGCCGTGACGGGACGCATGAGAGGGTCGAGCACGCGAACCTCGACCGTGCGCCCGTGCATGGCGCGGGTGAAGGCTTCGAGCATGCCGTCGCCTCCGTCGCTCATCGGCAGTTGCAGGCTGTCCACGCCGCGATCCGCGAGAGCGGCTGCGGCGACCTCCTCTGCCTCGGCAGACGTCAGGCATCCCTTGAACGAGTCTATGGCGAGTATTGCTTTCATCATATATATATAAGGATGTCGGGTGCCTTCAGAAAATTATTTCAAACGTGGTGTTATATCCTGCGGCAGGGTACTCGGCAAGGGCTATGTTGCCGCCCTGCACCACCATCATCTGCCTTGACAACGACAGTCCTATGCCGCTGCCGCCGCTCTTCGTCGTGAAGAAGGGAATGAACATCTCCCTGCGCACGTCGGCAGCGATCATGGCTCCGTCGTTGCTCGCCAGCAGCCTGTCGCGTTGCAGCCCCGTGTCCGTCCCTCCGACCCACCGCAGCTCCATGCCCGTGGCTCCTGCCTCGACGGCATTCTTGATGATGTTCAGCAGCACCTGACGCATCATTCCTGCGTCGGTCTTCACGCACGTGTCCTCGGGTATGCTGACGCTCCACCGCACATCGGGATACAGCGGCGTGACGCTGGCCACGAACTCGGCGAGGCGCACCGTCTGCGGCTGTGGCTTCTGCAGCTGTGCCAGCTTGCGGTAGCTGTCCACGAAGGCCGACAGCGACGCTCCCGTGCGCTGTATGGCCAGCAGCCCGTCCTCATACGCACTGCCCTTTATGGCGGGGTCGGACAGGTATGCCTGGCTGATGCTGTTGATGGGTGTCAGCGCGTTCATGATTTCGTGTGTCAGCACGCGCGTCAGCCGTTGCCACGACTGCACCTCGTTGACCGCCATGAGCTGGCTTATCTCACTGCTGAAGTTGTTCAGTGTCCCCTGCATGGCACGCTCGCCGCTCAGCAGTCCGCGCACGGGCAGACGGAATGAGAAGTCGCGGTTGCGTACAGCCTCGTTCATCAGCCACGCCCTGAGCCGGAGCTTGTGCTGACGGCGCACCACCACAATCGCGAACAGGACGATGACGGCGAGCAGCAGCACTGCCGCCGCCACAGCCACGGTCGTGCTGTCGATGCTAAAGGTCGCCATAGCCGTATCTCCTCATCTTTGCGTAGAGCGTCTGCCGCGTGATGCCCAGCATCTCGGCGGCGCGGCTGATGTTGCCGTGACACTGATCCACGGCACGCCGTATGTGCTGTGCCTCAACCTCGTCGAGCGGGGTCACGTCGGTGGCTGCGTCGATGGCATCCTTCAGCTTGCGCAGCAGCTCGTCGTTGTCCCACGGCTTGGTGATGAAGTCGGCGGCTCCGCCCTTCAGAGCCTTCACCGCCAGGTGCACGTCGGCATAGGCGGTGATGAGAACCACGGGGACGTTGGGGTGACGCTTCCTGATGGCTCCGAGCCACAGCAGCCCCTCGCGACCGGTGTCGGGGGCGTAGGCGATGCTGCCCGTGGCCGATGTGCCGCCGGCGGACACGGGAGCCACGAAGTTCATGTCGAGCAGCACGACATCGACGGCCTCCTGCTGCATCACCGTCAGTATGCGTTCGGGGCTGTCGAGCGTGAGCACGCGCCTGAAGGTGCTGCGCAGGCATATCTTCAGTGCCGTAAGAATCTCGTGGTTGTCGTCCACGGCCAATATCGTTCCGTACATGGGGGTCTCGGATTGTTTTGCTCGGGCAAATATAGTGCAAAAGGGACACAGGGCGGATTCTCACCGTAACGGAATCATACAGACGGGTGTAAAAAAATCATACAACCGTCCGTCAGCAGGTTCGTGGACGTGCCGCCGTGTGTCGCCTGCCCTTACCTTTGTTGCAGAAGAAAGACTGCGGAAGCAGAAACAGAACAACAAATTTATAGGAGTGAAGACTATGATTAAGTTGGAACAAATCACGAAAGTGTTTCGAACGGAAGAAGTGGAGACGACGGCTCTGAACAACGTGAGCCTGCACGTCGACGATGGCGAGTTTGTCGCCATAATGGGACCCTCGGGATGCGGCAAGTCCACGCTGCTGAACATAATGGGACTGCTCGACAACCCCACAAGCGGCAACTATTGGCTCGACGGACAGGAAGTGGGACACCTCAAGGAGAGTGCGCGAACATCGTACAGGCGCAACAAGATAGGCTTCGTGTTTCAGGCCTTCAACCTCATAGACGAGCTGAATGCCGAGGAGAACGTGGAGCTGCCGCTGAAGGCATTGGGCGTGCCGGCACGCGAACGCAAGGAGCGCGTCGTGGAAATCATGCAGAAACTGCGCATCAGCCACCGCTCCCGCCACTATCCGCAGCAGCTCAGCGGCGGTCAGCAACAGCGCATTGCCATAGCACGCGCCGTGGTCACGAACCCGAAGATAATCCTTGCCGACGAACCTACGGGAAACCTCGACTCAAAGAACGGTGCAGAGGTGATGGAGCTGCTGGAGCAACTGAACCGTGAGGGCACGACCATTGTCATGGTGACGCACTCGCAGCACGACGCCACATTCGCCGGCCGCATCGTGAACCTGTTTGACGGGAGGATTCTGTGATATGAAGACTTTTTTCAAGTTCCTGTTGCACAACAAGCTGTACACAGCCATCGACATCTTCGGGCTGTCGGTGTCGCTCGGCTTTGTAGTGCTGCTGCTGTCGTTTGCCAAGACAGAGTTCAGCATAGGCAAAAACGTGAAGGACTATGACAACATATATGCCTGCGGCACCGGCGATTTCATTGGCATGACTCTTGGAACCGCACCCGAGTTTTTCCCTTCCATACCGGAGATAAAAGAATGGACACGCACCATCGGTGAGGAAGACGCAGACGTGATGGTGGGCGAAGACTACTACAGTCTCCTTATCATTGCTGCCGATGACAACTTCTTCACGTTCTTCGACCACCACGTCACGGGCAATCCGTCTGAAGTCCTGCGCGGCACGGACGACGCGGTCATATCGCAGTCGTTCGCAGCCAGGGCCTTCGGCGGCGAGAACCCCGTAGGCCGGACATTCAGCTTTGACGGCACGGACTTCCGCATCACGGGCGTCTTCGACGACTTCGGGCCGGAGGACGAGTTCAAGAATGCTGAAATCATAATCAACGCCGACAAGGAGAAAGGCAGGTTTCAGTGGATGGACAACTTCGGAATGACAGCGCCGTTTGTGAAGCTGCAGGAGGGCGCGTCGCCCGACGACGTGGCGGACAAGCTGCTGGACAAGTATTGCGAATACTGGAAATACTACACACGGGACAACGTCAACAACAGCTTCGTTTGGGGGGCTACGCTGACGAGGCTGGACAAGATGTACTTCTCCCCGTTGGATAAATACGGCCACATGCGGTCGGGCGACAAGAGCATAGCGATGGTGCTCGGCGGTGTGGCGGTGATTCTTCTCGTGTCCGCACTGTTCAACTACATCAACCTGACCGTGGCACAGACCGGACGTCGCGCCAAGGAGATGGCGGTGCGCCGGCTCGTGGGGCAGGGACGCGGCTTCATTGTGCGGCAGTATGTCCGAGAGGCGTTCGTCTTCACGTCGGTATGCTTTGCGATAGGCATCGTCGTGGCACTGCTGATGCGTCCGCTGTTCAACAGGCTGATCGACGCCGACATTGTGCTTGCGCCCGACGCGACATCTGCCATTGCGGCGGTGGCTCTGCTGGCTGCCATATCCCTTGTCTCGGGACTTGTGCCTGCATTCTTCGTCATGCGCTTCAAACCCATCGATGTCGTCAGAGGCAGTTTCCGCTTCAAGAGCAAGATGGTGTTCGGGCGTGTGTTCATCGTGCTTCAGAACGTCATAAGTACGGTACTCGTAGCCGTGGCTGTGGCAATGGCAATGCAGATGCACCACCTCGCGACGCTGCCCGTGGGGTATAACACCGACGGCATCATCTTCGTGAGATCTTTCGGCATTGGCTCCAAAGCGGAAAGGCAGAGCGTATTGAAGCAACGGCTGAAGGCACTGCCGCAGGTGGAAGACGTGGGGGTAGCGAGAATCATACCGCTGCTCTGCGGATTCAACGGCTTGCGTGAGGAGGGCAAAGAGACAATGTCGTGGCTCAGACTGTCCATGATGGACAGCATCACATTCCGTATCTTCGGCTTCAAGATTGTGGAACAGTACTCCGACGCGCTCGACGGCATGGACTGGATAGACCGTGAGACGCAGCAGCGTTACGGCGTGACACGCGAGAACAACGTCATTGGCAACGGCGAAGGCAACAAGCTGACGGTGTGCGGCATCGTGGAGAACTACCGCAGCGGAACGCCGCTATCGGAACAGATGAACGACTCGCATAACGCCATACGGATTATGGCCGGTGAACAGAAACCTTCCAGCGTGCAGGTGGTGAAGGTTCGTGGAGACCGCAACGAGGCATTGGCGGCAGTCAGGAAGACGTGCAGCGAGGTGGCTGAAGAAGTGGTGGGCATGCCGCTGGAACTGGAGGTGGAATATGTAGACCGGTATCTGTACGACAGCCTTAGCGGTAGCCGCAACACCATGACTCTTGCAATCATCTTCATGATAATCTCGGTGCTGATTTCTGCACTCGGACTTCTGGCAATGTCTGTCTACTACACCGGACAGCAGAAACGGCAGATCGCACTGCGCAAGGTCTTCGGCTACAGCACGCCGTCTGTGGTGCGGTGGCTCACCGGCAGCTTCCTGAAGCTGACGCTCGTCGCCATCGTGATGGCTGTGCCTTTAAGCGTCATCATCATAAGACATTATCTTGAGGGTTTCTACTTCCGCATCGACTTCCCGTGGATTGTACTGCCGCTCTCTGTGGCTGTTACGACGGTCGTCGTCATCGCATCAATCGTGGGTCAGAGCGTGAACGCTGCCTCGGAGAATCCCGTGGAGACACTGAACCAGAACGGATGATGCAGCAGCCGCCTGCGGCTCTCGGCAGACGTGCGACATATTGGCATCTTCTGTTGCCACAAACCGTGCCATAATTGCAAAGGCACGGTTTTTGTTATCTGACAGGCTGACCGTAACATTATATATAATAGGTGCTATGAGCAGAAAACATAACAGGAAGAAATCAAAAAGGAATGAAAATATGAGCACAAACAGCAACGAGGCTTCCGTCAAGGCGGAAGAACAGCAGCAGGAACAGGCTGCGGAGGTGGCAGCAGAGGAGAACGCCGCGAGCGGCAATGTTGAGGCTGAAGCTGAGACCGATGCACCCGAGACGGAGACTGCCGGAAACGAAGCTGAGGGAAGCAATGACACTGATGACCTCAAGGCACAGCTCGAGGAGATGAGCACCCGGCTTGCTGACCTGAAGGACAAATACCTGCGTCTGTCGGCAGAGTTTGACAACTATCGCAAGCGCACGCTCAAAGAAAAGGCGGAGCTTATCCTAAATGGCGGAGAGAAGACAATCAAGGCCATACTGCCCGTCATCGACGACTTGGAACGTGCCTTGCAGAACATGGAGAAGACCACCGATGTGGATGCGCTGAAGGAAGGCGTGGGAATCGTGTACAACAAGTTCATGCAGATCCTCGGGCAGAACGGTGTGAAGGCCATCGATACGACGGAGAAGCCGCTCGATACGGACTATCATGAGGCAGTGGCCATGATAGATGCGCCGAAGGAGGAGTTGAAGGGCAAGGTCCTGGACTGCGTACAGACAGGATACACGCTGAACGAGAAGGTAATCCGCCACGCCAAGGTCGTTGTGGGTAAGTAACAGAATGGGGGAGTAGCATCATGGCAGACAGAGATTACTATGAAGTGCTTGGCGTCGACAAGAGTGCTTCGGCGGACGACATAAAGAAGGCCTACCGCAAGAAGGCCATCCAGTATCATCCCGACCGTCAGATTGACAAATCGGATGCCGAGAAGAAGGAGGCTGAGGAGAGGTTCAAGGAAGCGGCGGAGGCATACAGCGTGCTGAGCGACCCCGAGAAGAGGCAACGCTACGACCAGTTCGGCAAGGCAGGCGTCGATGGCAACGGTGCCGGTGGCTTTGGAGGTTTCGGCGGCAGCGGCGGAATGTCTATGGACGACATCTTCTCGATGTTCGGCGACATCTTCGGCGGACACTCGGCCGGCGGCTTTGGAGGCTTCAGCGGTTTCGGCGGCGGCTTTGGCGGAGGAGGGTCGGCTTCGGCAAGACGCTATCGTGGTTCCGACTTGCGCGTCAAGGTGAAACTTGACCTGCACGAGGTGGCAACGGGTGTCGAGAAGAAGTTCAAACTGAAGAAGTACGTCCCGTGTTCCGCATGTGGCGGAACGGGAGCCGAGGGAGGCAACAGCGGCGGCGTTGAGACGTGTCCCACGTGTAAGGGACGCGGCACCGTCATCCGCACGCAGCGCACCATACTCGGAAATATGCAGACACAGACAACCTGTCCTACGTGTGGCGGCGAAGGCCATGTGATAAAGAATAAGTGTAGGGCCTGTGGCGGCGAAGGCATCGTCTATGGCGAAGAGGTCGTCAATGTGAAGATTCCTGCCGGTGTGGCAGAAGGCATGCAGCTCTCGATGAGCGGCAAGGGAAATGCCGGAAAGCACAACGGCGTGCCGGGAGACTTGCTGATTGTCATTCAGGAAGAGCCGGACAAGGATCTGATACGCGACGACAATGACTTGGTCTACAACCTGCTTCTCAGCGTACCGACGGCAGCCATCGGCGGTGCGGTGGAGATTCCGACACTCGACGGCAAGGTGAAGGTGAAGATTGACCCGGGCACGCAGCCGGGAAAGGTGTTGCGTCTGCGGGGCAAGGGATTGCCGGATGTGAACGGCTATGGACACGGTGACTTGTTGGTCAACGTCAGTGTCTATATACCTGAGACCTTGAGCCGCGATGAGAAGAAAGCACTCGAAAGTATGCAGGATTCAACGAATTTCATCCCTTCATCGAGCGTCAGAGAAAAAATTTTCAACAAGTTCAAGAGTATGTTTGAATAAAAACACTACCTTTGTGCGCCCGAAAGCTGTGCGAAGAAGACCAAGGTCGGCACAGCACATACGGGTGCACAATTTTTTTGTGCCTTGCCACTATGGCTCAGTTGGTAGAGCAACGCATTCGTAACGCGTAGGTCCCGAGTTCGAGTCTCGGTAGTGGCTCAAATCATTGAATTTCGTTGTTATGGAGCAAGATGCCGGTTCATTCAGTCGTCGCATGAGAAAGGCGAGCCGTGAGATGTCTTCGGAATGGGCTGTTGGCGTCATGCACCGTGCTCCTTATATCACGGTCAGCTTTGTCCGCGACGACGGTACTGTCTACGGTCTGCCGCTGTCACTCGCTTCTACAGACGACAACACATGGTACTTCCACTGCGCCCTGAAGGGCGATAAGCTCGATGCCATCGCATCGCATCCGCAGGTGTGCCTCTCGGCGGTGTCGCGCTGCGAGCCCGTGGTCGATCCTAAGAACGGCTCGTTCACGTTGCTGTTTGAGTCTGCCGTCGCCTTCGGCAGAGCCGTCCCGGTGACCGACGATGAGGAGAAGACCAAAGCCCTGCGTGCCATCTGCGAGCGTTTCCTGCCCCAACACATGGATGCTTTCCAAGCGAGCATTGACCGTAGTCTGAAGAATACGGCGGTAGTGCGCATAGACTTGCTTGCCCCGCCTACGGGCAAACGGAAAGCCTATGACAGCCGTGGCGATGAACTCAAGTGGCAGAGGGAAGAAAACCTCCCTGACGTTTGACGAACGTGATGAGCCGTCCAAACAGAGAGTCGGCACGGAGTAGGGACGCATTGCCTGTCATGATGAGGTGCTCCTTGGCGCGTGTAAGTGCCACGTTCAGCTTGCGGTCCACCACAGTCCCGTCGATGTCGACAAACACATTGTCTGTCAGGAAATTCAGCTGGCAGTACTTCCTTACCGTAAATCCATAGACTATCCATTTGCGCTGGCTGCCTTGGAAACGTTCCACGGTGTCAATCGTGATACCGCGCAGCCCGTCACCGCCACGTCTGCCGATGGCCTTGCGCACGGCGGCAATCTGGTTGCGGTAGGGCACGATGATGCCGACGGTCTCTTCCGGTCTGAAGTCTGCCTTCTCCATATTATATATACGTACCACGACATCGGCAATGACATTGGCTTCGGCTGTATTCACCTTGTCCGACGTGTCCGTGTCTGTCGGTGCGGGCACATCAAGAAACACCATGCGGTGTGTCAGCAGCAGGTCGGTCAGTGTGTCGCCCGTCATGGCTGCATTGTCCAATCCTTCCCTTTGGTGCGGCAGCGGCACAGGGTGCAGATGCCCGTTGTAGAACGCTGTGCCTGCAAAGGCTGCAATGTCCGGATGCATGCGCCCCTGACGTGTCAGTGCGTACACCACATCGTCGCGGTCGTGATAACGCCGCAGCAGCCTCTCGAACAGCGACAGCCGACAGTCGGTCAGCCCGATGCCGTTGAGCAGATCGTCGTTGACCCGCGACACGTCCGCTGTCTGCTGAACCACAGCCGGCAGTTGCTTGTGGTCGCCAATCATCACGAACTTCTCTATTGCCGGCCTTCCGTCGTGGCATGCGCTGAGTATTCCCGTGAGGTGCGGTTCCAAGATTTGCGATGCCTCATCTATTATGGCGAGGCTGAAGCTCTTCAGGAGAAACAGGTTCAGGTGTGAGTTGATGGCCGTCGTCGTACCCACAAACACGCGTGTGTCCGCAATCTTCCGCCTAAGCTCCGCCACGTTTGCAACACTGTCTGTCAGGGCGTTTATCAGGTACTTCCTGTATTCCGGTGCGCACGTCAGCTCACTGCCAATCCTCACGAAGTCAATATCAGCCTCCGTCAGCTTGCTGCATATCTCGTCCACAGCCCTGTTCGTGTAGGACATCAGCAGGACGGACGTACCTTCTTCAGCCAGCTCCTCCATCAGTGTGTTCAGCATGCCGTAGGATGTCTTGCCTGTGCCCGGAGGACCGATGATGAGGAAGAAGTCCCGTGCCTGCTTCACGCGCAGCGACAGTCCGTCGAAGCTGCCATAGCTGCCTTTCAGCGTCCTTGTGCTGTCGGTCGCCGGTTCGCGCTGTAGCAGCAACAGGTCGCGCCGTTCCTTGGGAGCATTCAGGAAAGCCGGCATGCCGCGATACAGCGGCGTGTACGAAGCCTCCATGAAGTCATGCTCGATGGCCCACAGCCTGCCGTCGTCCCGACGGGTGAAGATGCGTGCGTCCGACTGCGGTGCCCGCAGTGTCAGGATGATGTGCCCGTCGGCGGTGATGTCCTTGATGGAACAGCGTACCACCATCGTGCGTCGAGCGTCCGGCTCCATGCCGTCGCGATACGGGTACAGAATCACGATGTCGCCTGTGCGGAAGTTGCAAAGGTCGTTGTCGGTGTCGTCGCCGAAGCGCAGCTTCACCTCGGTGATGCGTCCCTCGGTGCTGTCATCGGGACTGACCAGTGTCAGACGGTCATAGATGTTGCCGGCGTGCCGCTTCTCGTCCGCGCTGTTCTGCCATGTCGAGGCAAAGCCCGAGTTTTCCTTGGTCTTGTTGCCAAGTTTCGCCAGCACGTGTTCGTTGCTTATGAAGGTCAGGAAACGGAAGAAGTAGGCTTTCTCAAGTGCCGACGCACGGTGCACGGTGTCCAGCACGGCGGCGATCTGCGGCCGTTGGTATGACCTCCACAGCTTGTCGTCCACGCCTTTCTCGTTCAGCATCTCGGGCGTCAGCCTGTCGAGGATGCGCCATGCTCCGTCGGCAGCCAGCCGCATCTCCGTCCATGCAATGCCGTTCCTCACCTTGATGGCTTGGAATATCTTTTCAGGAGCCATGCCGAGTGCCAACAGGCTTTGGCTGTACTTGGAGTACAGCAGGAAGGCGTGAAGCTCACCGCCGTTGGCCTCATAGCGGTCGCGGCGGTCATACCGGATCAGCAGCATGTAGAGCAGCAATTGCACATAGTGGTCGTCCGTCTGCCGTGGATGGACGAAGCCGTCGTAAGGGAAGCGTCCCTTGCCCGACTTCTGCTCGATGAGCACCTTATAGTCCAGCTGCATGAAGTCCATGCGCCCTTGCAGTCCCAGCGTCTCGGAGACGAACGACGGCTCTGTGATGCCCTCCTTGGGGTCGAAGCTGCTGACCTCCTGCGGCAGCCATCTGCCGAGTGCATCCTCGATGTGCCGTTTCTGTTGCTGTGCCTCCGCGTGGAACGTCGCACCAATGTCGGCGGTGAGCAGATTCAGCGCGTTGTGGCGGAAGAAGTCGGTCACGCTGTCGCGGTACGTTCGTCCTTCGTCCCGGCGATGCAACTCCTCGTCCAGCAGCTGTCCGGCGAAGTTTCCTATCTCGATGGCCTCGCTGCCCGCTGCCGGCATCAGACGGCGCACGATGTTGACGAGCGGGGAGTCGGCATAGTGGGTGAAGCACCGTGCCACCGATGTCACGTCCACCAGATAGTCCGGCTCCACGATGATAAGCTCCGGCATTATCGTGCCGTCGTCACTCAGTCGCGGACGCACAAGGTTGAGTTGCGTACCGGCACGCAGCATGGGTTTCAGGTAAGTCCAATCGAAGTCGTAGTAGCGGTTGCCGTGGCCGTAGCACACGCGGCTGTCACCGCCGTCGCCATATCCGTCTATGGTGCCGTAGATCATGTCGTCGTCCCACTGGCTCACAATCATTCTCATGCACTCCGTCAGCAGCCGTGGTGCGGCCTGCCGCACGGTGTCGTCTGCCGGCAACAGTGCCGACACGCTTGCGGGAATCTGTATGCCGTCGACAAGGGCGATGAAGCGGCACAGGGCTTTCAGGTCGTGGCGGCAAGACTCCCGCAGTTCGTCGGCAGGAATGTTGCTCCGCCGTCTGATGCGTACACGTGCCGCATTGGCTGCCATCGACAGCTGCCGCTGTGCCTTCGCTTCCTTCAGCAGATGATCCATCTTGGCGAAGGGACCGCTGAAGTTGAGCGGCGAGGCTGCCGTGCGTTGGTCCAGGAACCTGAGCAGCACGTCGGCATAGCGGTCATAGACAGACCGCCGGTCAGGCTCGAGACCGACGGCCTCTGCCAGCTGCATCATGAAGCTGTCGCCCGTCTCCGGATAGCGCACCCCGACCTCCTGTGTGTGGTCCTGTCTGCGCCGTCTGCCGTGCGTGTGCTGTCTCTCTGCCGCTGTGTCCTGTCCCGTCATTGCCGTCTCTCCACCGTGCAATATTCGCAAAAAAACTCTGACCTTGCAACAGTTCCTGTGCTTTATGCTATCTTTGTGCATATAAACACGGAGAGCAAAGCATGAAAAAGTACAGCATTGAAGACCTGAAGCAAGAAGGATGGTTCGACCACTACGACGGCGACATCTTCATAATGGACGACATCAGGAAGCTGCCGCTTGTGGAGAGCAGCATTTTCGAGACAGAGATACTGCTCGTCATCATCTGCGAGAGCGGCACCGGCGAAATCAATGTCAACGACCGCCTCTACCATTTGGGTGCAGGACAGATGCTTGTCTGCATGCCACATGCCCTCTTCAAGGACTATCGCGCACTGACCGACGACTTCAACGTGTTTATCCTCGGGCTGTCGGCACGCAGTTTCAACATGTCTCTCTTCAGCAACCGCAATGTCTGGAAGACCTTCTACTACATCTATGCCAACCCGCTGGTGAACCTCTCCGACCACGACAAGCACATCCTCTCGCTGTATTATCAGCTGGCAGAGGCGAAGATCAAGCGTCGTGACGATGTCTATCACAAGGAGATTGTCCACACGCTGCTGCTCGGTGTCGTCTACGAGTTGCTGAGCATCATCGACCGTTCCGACGGCGGCAGGCTCGAAGCCGTGAACCTCGGGCAAGGCGACATACTCTTCCGCCGCTTCATAGAGTCGCTTGCGCGGCACGAGGGCAAGGTGCGCTCCGTCGCAGCCTTTGCCGACGAGCTGTGTGTATCGCCGAAGTACCTCAGCTCCGTGATCAAGGCCTCGTGTGGCCGCACGGCACTCGAACTTATACACGAAAGTTCCATCCGCGCCATCATGCGGCAACTCAAGTATTCAGACAAGTCGATAAAGGAGATTTCAAACGAGATGGGCTTCTCCAGCCTCTCGTTCTTCGGGAAATTTGTCAAGTCGCAGCTCGGCGTTTCGCCCAAGAAATTCCGCCGCGAGGCATGACATCTTTGTGACCGCAGATGCGCAATTCTGTGGTTGAACGTCCGCAGTTCTGTGGCTGTACGTCCACGCGGCTATGGCTGTACGTCCACGCGGCTGTGGCTGTACGTCCACAGAGCTGTGGCTGTACGTCCATGGAAATGCTGATTTTCAGTGACTTATGAGGCGTTAAAAAGCTGCGGGCACGTCCTCCGTAGGGTGGGGCGTGCCTCGTGTCCGTCAGCCCTTGCGTCCCTTGCGAGGGGTGCCCTGCTGTGTTCGGGGCTTGCCGTGCGAGCCTTTGGGTCGTCCGGAACCGCGACGGCCGCCGTTGCTGCGCTTCGACGTATTGTATTCGGGAGCCTGTCCGAGGTTGTCGGGCACGGGAATCTTGTAGACCTCACGCCCTATGAACTGCTCGATCTTGCGGAAGTCGCCCTGCTCGGTCTCACTGACGAACGTGATGGCGAGTCCCTCACTGTTGGCACGCGCCGTTCGCCCTACGCGGTGGACGTAGTCTTCAGGGTCACGGGGAACATCGTAGTTGATCACGACACGTATGCCATCGACATCAATGCCGCGCGAGAGTATGTCCGTAGCCACCAGTATGTCCACCTTCCTGGCCTTGAACCGCAGCATCACGTCGTCGCGCTGTGCCTGGTCGAGGTCGGAGTGCATCTCGTCGACATTCAGGTTCATCCGTCTCAGTGCGCGTGTGATCTCTTTGACCTTCAGCTTCTTCGAGGCGAAGATGATGACGCGCTCGGGCTGAATGTCGTTGAACAGGCTGCGGATGATGCCGAGCTTTTGTGTCTCGTAGCAGACGTATGCGCTCTGTATGATCTTGTCGGCAGGTTTTGAAACCGCAATCTTCACCTCCACGGGATCACGGAGTATGGTCTCTGCCAGCTGCTGGATCTTGGGCGGCATTGTGGCGGAGAACATTATGGTCTGCCTCTCCTTTGGCAGGAAAGACGCTATCTGCATGATGTCCTCATAGAAGCCCATGTCAAGCATGCGGTCGGCCTCGTCGAGTATGAAGTAGCTCACCTTCGACAGGTCGACATATCCAAGGCTGAGGTGGGAGATAAGACGGCCCGGCGTGGCTATGACAACGTCGGCACCCATGGTCAGACCCCGCTTCTGCTGTGCGAACATGATGCCGTCGTTGCCGCCGTAGATGGCGAGGCTGCTGGCATCGATGAAGTAGGAGAAGCCCTCCATCTGTTGGTCTATCTGCTGTGCCAGCTCGCGTGTGGGAGCCATTATGACGCAGTTTATCGAGTCCTTTGGCAGGTCGCCGTCGGCAAGGCGGTTGAGCACCGGCAGTAGATAGGCCGCCGTTTTGCCGGTTCCCGTCTGTGCAACGCCTATGACATCCCGGCCTTCGAGAATCGGCGGGATTGACTTCTCTTGTATTGGGGTACACTCCTCGAAGTGCATCGCATCAATCGCATCGAGGACGCTGTCGTTCAAATCCAAATCTGAAAAATACATCTTTCTACCTCTATATATAATAATGTGTGCGTGGGCGGCCTTCAGCCGAAAGCCGTGCAAAAGTACAGATTATGTGGCGAAAATCCTAACGTGGCATGTGTGTCAGCACGGCTCTTTCATTTAAAATGGCTTGGATTTCTTCCAAACTGCAGCTCATGTCCTATAACGTGTGTACACGCTACAGGATATGACTTCTGACTTCTACGCTTATGTTTGAAATGGCAAAGTCTTATGTTTGAAAGTGCCAACGCAAATATAAGACCCGACAAGCCTTCAGGCTTTATTGACGCAAACCGGTTTGCTCAC
>CAVDAU010000018.1:4159-17732 GCA_963607015.1 Streptococcaceae bacterium | reverse complement strand
CCTTTATATATATAAATATATATATATTTATATATATAAAAATCTTGGTCGTGGTTTACGCAAGTGCAAAAAGAAAACTGATACTGATACCAACTGATACCGTTACGCATAAAAGATGTAACGATATGCAGACCGTGTGAGGGTTGACAAACTGCCGCTTCACACGCCCTGTTTCCGTGGTTTGACCGTCCGAAAGCACAGCGCAAGCAGGAAGAAAGCACCGCGCCGCCGCTGCGAAAAAAGTCTATCGGCACAACGCACTGGCAATGTGCGTATTACAACGCAGAAAGCCCCGAACCGCCAAACTTTCTTTCGAGGGGTATTGCAAAGCGGGTACCCCGTGTCGTATCTTTGCACAACGGGGTGCGGGAGAAAAATAATTGGCACAAAGAGACACGAAACATTTGCCGGTGTGTTTTAAATGTGTAAATTTGTGCTGTCTTTTGGGGATTGGAGAATGACGGAAGAGGAGAAAAAGCTGCTCGGCAACTTTGAGGCACGCATAAGGCACATGATGTACGTCAACAACGAGTTGAAGGCAAGATGCGCCGAAACGGAGAGGCTTCTGCAAGAAAAGACCGAACGTCTCGACAAGGTCGAGGCCGAATACAGCGACCTGCAACGTGCATACTCCAACCGCAAAGCGGCGATAGCGGCGAGCCTCAACGGTGGCGACATCGGCGAGACGAAGCAGAAACTATCGGCATTGGTGCGTGAAGTCGACAAATGCATCGCCCTGCTGAAGAGCAACAATTGAGGAGCAAAAGGGAATCAAAACGGAAGCCGGAAACAGAGGAAGAGGGACGGTGCATGAGTGAAGACGAGGACAAGATAAGAATAAACATAACGCTGGCGGGAATTGCCTATCCCCTCACAATCAGGAGAGACGACGAGGAGATATACAGGAAAGCTGCCAGACAGGTGGGGATTTATATCAACAAGTACAAGGAGAAATATCCCAAGGTGACGCACGAGATGGCGTTGGCGATGGTGGCATACCACTTCTCGCTCGCGAGCCTGATGCAGCAGAACCGGAACGATACGACGCCTTTTACGGACAAGATAAGGGAACTCAACAGCGAGATGGACACCATGTTGAGGGAGTGAAGGCACTCTTCTTCGCAGCTTGTCACAGGTATTCCTACCGTTTTTTCTTCGGACACACACGCACTGCAACACGCTCACACATGGCGACAGCACCGACGCGAGGCTGCCGGCACACACAGAGCGATGATGCGGCGCGTTTCTTTCTTTGTCGCCAAGCGCACGGGAGGAGAAAGGAGAGAAGAAAGTTTTTTTGGAGAAGAGAGGAGTTTTTTTTGAGAGAGACTTGAAGTTTAGAGATTAGGAGAGAATTAAAAAGAGAGATATATAACGTATTTTTTTCAAACCATTTATTATTAACAACATACACGGTATGACATTAGTAATCATAGGATTGTGCATCGCAGCACTGGTGTTGGGAGCCGGTGTGATGTTTCTGGTGCAGAAACACATCCTCAAGACAAAGACTGAAGAGATACTGAAGGAGGCTGAAGCCGAAGCAGAAGTGATAAAGAAGAACAAGTTGCTGGAGGTGAAGGAGAAATTCCTGAACAAGAAAGCCGAGCTGGAAAAAGAGGTGGCATTGCGCAACCAGAAGATACAGCAGGCGGAGAACCGCATAAAGCAACGTGAGATGGTGCTGAACCAGCGTCAGGAAGAGCTGCAACGCCGCAAGCAGGAAGCCGAGACGCTGAAGGACAACCTGAACAACCAGCTGGACATTGCCGCCAAGAAGCAGGAAGAGCTGGACAAGATGCAGCAGCAGGAAATCGAGAAGCTCGAAGCCATCTCGGGTCTGTCGGCAGAGGAGGCCAAGAACCGCATGATTGAGTCGCTCAAGGAAGAGGCCAAGGCACAGGCACAGTCGTATATCAACGACATCGTGGACGATGCCAAGCTGACAGCCAACAAGGAGGCCAAGCGCATCGTGATACAGAGCATACAGCGCGTGGCAACGGAGACAGCCATCGAGAACTCCGTGACCGTGTTCCACATCGACAGCGACGAGATCAAGGGACGCATCATCGGACGCGAGGGACGCAACATCCGTGCACTGGAAGCGGCAACAGGAGTGGAAATCATCGTGAACGACACGCCGGAGTCCATTGTGCTGTCGGCATTCGACCCCGTGCGCCGCGAGATAGCACGCTTGGCACTGCACCAGCTCGTCACCGACGGGCGCATCCATCCGGCACGCATCGAGGAGGTGGTTGCCAAAGTGCGCAAGCAGGTGGAGGACGAAATCATAGAGACCGGCAAGCGCACCACCATAGACCTGGGCATCCACGGGCTGCATCCGGAGCTTATCAGACTGATAGGAAAGATGAAGTACCGCTCGTCCTACGGACAGAACCTGCTGCAGCACGCACGCGAGACGGCAAACCTCTGTGCGGTGATGGCAACCGAGCTGGGACTGAACCCCAAGAAAGCACGCCGCGCCGGACTGCTGCACGACATCGGCAAGGTGCCCGACGACGAGCCGGAACTGCCACACGCAATACTCGGCATGAAGCTGGCAGAGAAATATAAGGAGAAGCCCGACATCTGCAACGCCATAGGCGCACACCACGACGAGACGGAGATGACCACGCTGCTGGCTCCCATCGTTCAGGTCTGCGACGCCATCTCCGGAGCACGCCCGGGAGCACGCCGCGAGATTGTGGAGGCATATATCAAGCGTCTGAACGACCTGGAGCAGCTGGCAGCCTCCTACCCCGGCGTGACGAAGACCTACGCAATACAGGCAGGACGCGAGCTGCGCGTCATCGTCGGAGCCGACAAGATCGACGACAAGGCAACGGAGCAGCTCTCCGGCGAGATTGCGAAGAAGATTCAGGACGAGATGACATATCCGGGACAGGTGAAGATCACCGTGATACGCGAGACACGCTCCGTGAGCTACGCGAAGTAACGGGAGCACCGGAGAGTGTAGGAACGCGCAGCAGCGTCACCGCCACATACACAAGAGAGAAAGTACAGAAGCCATCGGGTGAATCGCAACACCTCGATGGCTTCTCTGTTTATCTCCCAACGCCTTATTTTGCACGTTTTCGGGGTACCGGAACGCCTTATTTTGCAGATTTCGGCGTGCCGGAACGCCTTATTCTGCACGTTTTCCGGTGCTCCATTCGTAGACGGGTCTGATTTGGATGCGGTGTCCGTCCCTTTCCAAATCCTCATACTCGTGGTCTGTCAGCAGCAGGAGGTTCTCACACTTGGTTCTCCTGTTGGCAAGAAGCAGGCCGTTGACCTCCCGTTTGCGGGTCTTCTCGGACGAGATGTCGTAGGACACCTGAATGCACTGAAGCACTCTGTTGCCGTCGCACACGACGAAATCGCACTCTCCCGAACGTTCTCTCAGGTGATAGACATCCAATCCCTCATTCCGGCACCTGCGGACAAGATGCCCCATGACGACGGTCTCAAGACGCCATCCGAGATTGTCACCGGCAAATGCGTTTTCCCGCCGGTTCATCATCGCCACATCGACGGCATAGATTTTCTCTCCGGCTGTGCGCTGCTTGCTCTTGGGGGAATATTTCTTCACCCCGACGAGCAGGTATGCCTCCTTGAGGTATTTGACGTAGTTGTGGACGGTGTGTGGCGACTTGAAGCCAAACAGCCCCACCAATTCGGGAACAGACAATATGCAGGGGGAGACATTGAGCAGATGATGCGCCATGTCCTCAAACCGGGCAGAGTATGAGATTTTGTAGCGTTGCTCGATGTCGCGCTTCAGGATGTTGTCCACGAGATTGGAGACGTATTTCCTGCTGTTCTTCACCGACAGCAGTTCGGGAAAACCGCCTTGTCTCAGGTAGTTGTCGAAGGCTCTCCTTTGGTTGGCTATTTCTTTTGTGGTGCGGGTCTTGTAGTCCACGCCCTTCATGTCACAGTATTCCGCGAACGAAAAGGGATACAGCACGATCTCGCTGCTGCGCCCCGTGAGATGTGTCGCAAGGTCACTGCTCAACAGCTTGGCGTTGCTGCCTGTCAGGACCACATGTATCTTCATGCGCAGCAGACGGTTCACGAAGAGCGGCCATCCCTCGACATTCTGTATTTCGTCAAGGAATATGTATTTGAAGTCCCCATAGATTTTGTACAGCACTTCGAGAACATCGTTCAGCTGATTGACACCAAGACCGACAAGACGTTCGTCGTCGAAATCCGCGTATGCGAACAAGACACCGGCACCGGCAAGTGCCTGCATGCAGAGGGTTGACTTCCCGCAACGACGCACGCCGATGACGACCTGAGCCTGCGGACTGTCCAGATCCACGAGCTTTTCCTCGTCGCGCGGACACAAGTGTCTGTCCGACCAATTGCGTGTTTCGGCCTTCTGATCGCCGAGGACGACTTCAAGAGTCCTTTTGTCTATAACGGTTTCTTCCATTTTGCGTTGCCTTTATTGGTTTATCTACGGCGGGTCTGCACCGTGGTTCATGGACGCAAAGTTACAAGAAATTTCCGTTAAACGCCTTATTTTGCAGATTTCGGCGCATCAGAACGCCTTATTTTGCACGTTTTCGGGGCATCGGAACGCCTTATTTTGCAGATTTCAGCGCATCGGAACGCCTTATTTTACAGTTTTACGGTCTTGCGAACGGGCTTTGACTCGTTGCTGAGACGGTCAAGGGCAGTCACGACATAGCGGCGTTTGTTCTGTCCGAACTCGTAGGGCAGCTTGTAGAAGCAGTCGGCGGTGATGGCCACGATGTGTGTCGGGTCTTCGAGGTCGACGGTCTCGCCCTCGGCAAAGCTGTAGACGACATAGCGCACAGGGCGATCCATCTCGGTCTTGTACTTCGGTGCCGTCCAGAACAGGATGTATCCGTCGGCAGTCCACACGGGCTTCACATTACGCACCTTGCGCGGAGCCTTGTGGTCTATGAAGCTGAAGACAGGCTGCAAGGCAGGATACTTGTGGTAGTTGTTCTTCAGACGGGAGGCGTAGCCGCTGACATCCTCCGTGATGTTCTGCGTGTACCACTGGCAGCTGCCCCCGATGCTTTGGAAGCCACGCTGAAGACGGAATTTCAAGTCCATCTGGTCTTGGTCGGGATTGCGCGGGTCTTTGTTCTGCACAGTGTTGAGTATCGACTGTCCGATGAAGAGAGGGCGGTTCTCGGAGTTCAAAGCCCACCACTTCACCAGCGTCTCGTAATCGGCAGCGGGATGCCCCACGTGCCAATACACCTGCGGGATGTTGTAGTCAATCCACCCGTTGTGTGCCCACAGCAGCACGTCGGCATACAGGTCGTCGTAGTTCTGAAGTCCGTTGGTGCGGCTGCCGAGCGGGTCGCTCCTGTCGTTGCGGTAGATGCCGAACGGCGACACGCCGAACTTGACCCACGGCTTCAGACGCTTGATGGTCTGCTGCACGTCGCGAATCAGTAGGTTCACGTTGTTGCGCCGCCAGTCTCCCTTGTTGCTGAAGCCCGCTCCGAGGCGTGCGTAGTCGGCATCGTCAGGGAAGTCCTTGCCCTGAACGGGATAGGGATAGAAATAGTCGTCCATGTGGATGGCATCGACATCATACTGATTGACAATATCCGTCACCACGCGGCAAATCCAGCTGCGGCTCTCCTCCAGTGCGGGATTGAAGAACAGCTGGTCGCCGTACTGCACGAACCACTCGGGATGCTGACTGACGACACTCTTGGGCGAAAGCTCGTTGCGCATGGTCGTCTTGGCACGGTAGGGGTTTATCCACGCGTGAAACTCCATGCCGCGCTTGTGACATTCGTCAATCATGAACTGCATCGGGTCCCAGTAGGGATTCGGAGCCTGTCCCTGCACGCCTGTCAGGTAGCGGCTCCACGGTTCCAGACGCGAGGCATACAGCGCGTCGGCCTCGGGACGCACCTGGAAGATCACGGCATTTATGCCCGCCTCCTGCAAGGCATTGAGGTCGCGTGTCAACATCCGCTTGACTTCGGCTGCGGGTTTGCCGCGAAACTGTCCGTTGACAGCCTGAATCCAGGCTCCGCGGAACTCGCGTTTGGGGTAGAACGTTTGCTGCTGTGCCGATGCGCCTGTCAGCACGAGCCATGCGAGGCACAGCATCAGGATGATATTCTTCATGTCTTTGTAGTGACGGTATCTTGTTGTCGTTGGTTCATTCAGGGTTGCAAAAATAGACAAAATCCGGCTGAAAATGCGTAATTTTGCCCGCTTCAAACTTTGCACGCCAAAAATCGCATGACTACAGACAACAACGGATACATAAGCATACGCGGAGCCAAGATAAACAATCTGAAGGACATCAGCCTCGACATACCACGCAACAAACTGATAGTCATCACCGGACTGTCGGGTTCGGGCAAGTCGTCACTGGCGTTCGACACGCTGTATGCCGAAGGACAGCGACGCTATGTCGAGAGCCTCAGCAGCTATGCACGCCAGTTCCTCGGACGCATGAGCAAGCCCGAGTGCGATTCCATCAGGGGCATTCCGCCGGCAATAGCCATCGAGCAGAAGGTCATAAGCCGCAACCCGCGTTCGACCGTAGGCACTTCCACCGAGATATACGACTATCTGCGGCTGCTGTATGCACGCGTCGGACGGACATACAGCCCCATAAGCGGGACGGAGGTGAAGAAGCACTCTGCCGAGGATGTGGTGGACAGCATGCTGCAACACGACGACGGGCAGAAGCTGGCACTGCTGGCACCGGTGACACTGCGCGAAGGGCGCACCATCGAGCAGCAGGCGAGCGTCTATCTGAAGGAGGGCTTCAACCGTCTCGAGGTGAACGGACAGGCGGTGAAGATTGAAGACTACAAGCCGAAGAAGGGCGATGCCGTGTTCCTGCTGGTCGACCGCATGACCGTGTCGCACGGGCAGGATGCCATAAGCCGCTTCACCGACTCGGTGGAGACAGCCATCTACGAGGGCGACGGCACGTGTCTGCTGCGCTTCTACCAGGGCGACGGCAGCACGCAACTGCTGCGCTTCAGCACGCGCTTTGAGGCCGACGGCATGACGTTTGAAGAGCCGAACGACCAGATGTTCTCCTTCAACTCGCCACTCGGGGCATGTCCCGAATGTGAGGGCTTCGGCAGGATCATCGGCATCGACGAACACCTGGTCGTCCCCAACCGCTCGCTGTCCATATACGACGGTGCGGTGGTCTGCTGGCGCGGTGATGTCATGAGCCAATGGAAAGACATGGTGATTCGCGGAGCGGAGAAAGCCGGACTGCCCATCTTCACGCCGTACTATCAGCTCACGGACGAGCAACGCCGCATGCTGTGGGAGGGCACGCCGTATTTTGAGGGGATAAACGCTTTCTTCAAGATGGTGAAGGAGAACCAGTACAAGATTCAGTATCGCGTCATGATGGCACGCTATCGCGGCAAGACCACGTGCCCCGCCTGCCACGGCACACGCCTGAAGAAAGAAGCCACATACGTCAAGGTCGGCGGACGCAGCATCACCGAGCTGACAGACATGCAGGTCGGCGATCTCGCGACATTCTTCGACAACCTGAAGCTCAACGACAACGAAAAGAAAATAGGCGAACGCATACTGACGGAGATACGCAGCCGCCTGAAGTTCCTCATCGACGTGGGGCTTGACTACTTGACGCTGAACCGCACCGGCAACACGCTGTCAGGCGGCGAGAGCCAGCGCATCAATCTCGCGACATCGCTCGGCAGCAGTCTCGTGGGCAGTCTGTATATCCTCGACGAGCCAAGCATCGGCCTGCACAGCCGCGACACCGACAAGCTGATAGGCGTGCTGAAGCAGCTGCGCGACATCGGCAACACCGTGGTCGTGGTGGAGCACGACGAGGAAATCATGCGTGCCGCCGACTACATCATCGACATCGGCCCCAAGGCAGGACGGTTGGGCGGACAGATTGTCTATCAAGGAGACATGAAGAACCTGCACACAGGGACGGACAGCTACACCGTGCGCTATCTGCTCGGCGAAGAGAAGATTGAAGTGCCCGCATCGCGCCGCCCGTGGAACAAGTCCATCAGGATTACGGGAGCACGCGAGAACAACCTCAAAGGCATCGACGTGACATTCCCGCTGAACGTCATGACCGTGGTGACCGGCGTCAGCGGTTCGGGCAAGAGCACGCTGGTGCGCGACGTGTTCTACCGTGCCCTGAAGCGCGAGCTTGACGAAATCACCGAACGCCCGGGGGAATTTGCGACCATCGAGGGCGACATCCACGACCTGCACGATGTCGAGTTTGTCAACCAAAGTCCGATAGGCAAATCCACACGCAGCAATCCTGCGACCTACATAAAGGCGTATGACGAGATACGCAAGCTGTGGGCGGAACAGCCGCTGTCCAAACAGATGGGGTACACCGCCGGATACTTCAGCTTCAACAGCGAAGGCGGACGCTGCGAAGAGTGCAAGGGCGAAGGCTTCATCACGGTGGAGATGCAGTTCATGGCCGACATCACGTTCCCCTGCGACGCGTGCCACGGCAAGCGTTTCAAGGCAGACACGCTGGAGGTGAAGTTCCACGACAAGAGCATCTACGACGTGCTCGAGATGACCGTCAGCGAAGCCATAGAGTTCTTCGGCAAATACCGGCAGACGAAAATCGTCAAGCGTCTGCAGCCGTTGCAGGATGTCGGACTGGGCTACATCAAGCTCGGGCAGTCTTCATCGACCCTCTCCGGCGGCGAGAACCAGCGCGTCAAGCTGGCATACTACCTCAGCCTCGAGAATGTAGACCCCACCCTGTTCATCTTCGACGAGCCGACCACAGGCCTGCACTTCCACGACATAAAGAAGCTGCTCGAAGCATTCGACGCCCTGCTGCTGAAAGGGCACTCCATACTCGTGATTGAGCACAACCTCGAAGTCATCAAGTGTGCCGACCACGTGATAGACATGGGACCGGAGAGCGGCGACCGTGGCGGATGCGTCATTGCCACCGGCACGCCCGAGGACATTGCCCGCTGTGCCGACAGCTATACGGGGCAGTTCCTGCGAAGCAAGCTCCGGAACGGATAGCACAAAACGGATAGTGCGGAACAAATAACGCAAAAGGCGGGGTGCCGCTCCTAATGTCGACACCCCGCACAATCTGATTACGCTATATTAACTAACGCCTATCGAAAAACCGTTTACTTCCATGCGGCGTTCTGCACAAGTGCTCCCATCTGCGTCACGATTTCATCTTGTGGAATCGGGAAGCAAATCCAGCCGTCACCATACGTCTTGCCGTCATACTTGATCAGACGTGATTTCTCAAAGGCGATGAACTTGTTGACCTCGG
This sequence comes from Streptococcaceae bacterium, assembly GCA_963607015.1. GTDB lineage: Bacteria > Bacteroidota > Bacteroidia > Bacteroidales > Bacteroidaceae > Bacteroides. Next base: position 8,434 of record CAVDAU010000018.1, on the reverse strand, counting down.
TTGCCGCAACGCCCCAGCGTGCCATATCGAACCAGTGCTGTCCTTCAAGTCCCAACTCGGCCTTGCGCTCATTGCGCAGAGCAGTTGTCGCTTCGGCGGCACTTGCAAACGCGCTGTTGTAGATACCGATGCGGTAATTGCCTGCCGCTCCGTCCTTGACCGTGCCATTCACCTTATCGTCGAGCGAGAACGTGCCTGGCGTGGTGTCGTCTGCCTGAACATAAGAGTTGGCAGCGCGTGCACGCACCTTATTTATATATGTACGTGCAGTCTCGAGGTCACCCGCCTGAATGCAGCACTCGGCATAGAGCAGATAGAGGTCTGCCAAACGCATCACGTGCGTGTTCTTGGCAGTGGAGCCGGTGGAATTGCTGATGCTCAGACCGCTCGACTTGTCATCCTTCGTCGGCAGATATTTCTTGTTCAGATAGATACCGCCATTGCCGGCAGAACGTACCCAACCGTCAAGTGTCTCCGGTGTGCCCCAATCGTAGAACGGCACTTGGAAACGGCCGACAGTGAAGTCCAGACGCGGGTCGACATAACGGTCAAGATCCGTGGTCACGACATTGGCTTCACCAAGATGCGACAGGTCTGCCTGCGAAGCATAATCACTCAGCGGCAGTCCGTTGTCATCGACGAGGAAGCTGTTGACGTAGTAATATGATGGCTGGAAGAAGCCCCAACCGCCGCCGAGCTTGCCGGCCATGGCGATATGCGATGTTCCGGTCAGAGAATTGGTGTAGGTCTGCGTGCCGGAAATGGCGGCCTGAATGTCGAATACGGACTCGCCCGTCCAGTCACTCTCGGAGGCCGTCCACAGTGAGCTGTAGGTTTCTGCCAACTGATACTTCTTGCCGTTTGAATCGCAACCGTTAGCCAGTATTGTTTCTATCAGGCTCTTCGCATCCGACCACTTGCCGGCATTGGCACCATTCTCACCGCCGGTGTAAGGCGACGACCAATAGATGTATGTCTTTGCAAGGAAGGCTGCTGCAGCCCACTTGTTAACACGTCCCTTCTGTGTCGTCCAATGGTCGGGCAGATTGTCGTATGCCGACTTGAAGTCCGCTGCTATCTTGTCCCATATATAAATGTAGTTGCCGCTCTCATCGACGTTGCTCACGGCAGGGTCTACATTGGCCTCAAAGTCTTCAAGGCTGATATAAGGCACGGCTGCACCGAAAATCTTGGCTGTCTCGAAATGATACAGCGCACGGATGAAGGTGGCTTGAGCCACTGTCTCGGTGTAACGGTCTTTTTCCTCGCCCTGCAATGCCGACAAATCGTCCTTCACCTTTTCTGCCATCGACAGCACCTGATTGGCATTGCGTATGCCGTCATACAGGTAACGCCATTTCGTGCGCAGATATTCATTGGAAGCGTTGAACGAGTAAGTCTCAATCTCCGTAAACGGCGACTGGTCGCCCGCTTCCGATCCCTTGTTGGCATCGCCGGCAAAGACATCGCCGTAAGGATAGTTGGCAAACGGAGTGGCAAAAGCGTCACGGCTCGGATTGTACAGCGTGGCGTACATGGCCGTCATCAAATAGTCCACGCCATCGACGTTGGTCAGCGTAGCCTCGCCGACAGCTCCCACCGGCTCAATGACCAGAAAGTCATCGCCACAGCTTGTGGTAGTGGCAACGGTAGCCATCGCCAAAGCTGCATATAGTATTGATTTCTTCATATCTCTCATTGTTTTTATAGTAAGTTTCTTGAATTTGTTTTCCAAAAGCTCCTACATGGTTAGAAGTCAATGTTCACACCGAGGATGAGCTGACGCGGAACACCATACGAACCGTAGTCAATACCCTTGTTGCGGTCGTTCGTGGTACGGAACTCGGGATCAAGACCCGGATAGTTGGTAATGGTGAACACGTTCGACATCTGCAGATACACACGTGCACGGGAGAAGGTCAGCTTGCTGACGAACTTCTTCGGAAGCGTGTAACCAAGGGTCAAGGTCTGCATACGCAGGTACGAGCCGTCGTAGATATAGCGGGAGTTGGCTTGGTTGCCTGACTCCGTTGCCTCACCGGCACTGCCTACCCACATCGGGTACTTGCCGTCAGGATTCTCCGGACTCCAGGAATTGTCACGGCGGTCACGCATGTAGTTACTGTTCAGGTTGCCGAAGTGAGTGTAATACATGTAGTGTGCAAACAGGTCGTTACCGATGGAATAGTACAGATACGTGCTCAGGTCGAAGCTCTTCCAGTTCAAGCTCAGACTGACACCGCCGGTCAGGTCTGGATGCGGATTGCCGATGATGGTCTTGTCCTGCTCGTTGATCTTGCCGTCGCCATTGACATCGACGAACTTGTAACGTCCGACCCAGTCGGATGCCACAACATCGTCAGCCGAAGACACGTTGTAAGGCAGTGCATTGTAGCTGAGCACATCCTGCTCGTTCTGATAGATACCGGCAACCTTGTAGCCGTAGAACATACTGATGGGCTGTCCCTCGGTAGTGATGGTGATATTTGTCAGACGCGATGAGGTGAAGAGATCGGAAGCACCGAGCTTGACAACTTCGTTCTTGTACCACGACACGTTGCCGTTGATGTTGTAGCTCACCTCTCCAATCTTGCCGCGATAGCCCAGTGAGAGGTCGATACCGGTATTCTTCATGTCGCCGGTGTTGACGTTTGGCTTCGTTGCCAGACCTGCCTGTGCCGACCAGCTGGCGGGAACGAGCATGTCCGAAGTCTTCTTGATGTAGAAGTCGAAGCCGGCTGTCAGCTTGTTGTTGAATGCCGTGAGGTCGAAACCGACGTTGAACATCTTCGATGTCTCCCACTTGGCATTGACATCACCCAAGCTCGTTACGCCGTAGCCCGCAACGGTGCTGGTGTTCACGCCATTGATGTCGTACATATAGGCATTGCCCGTACCGTACTGGAACGCGTAGTTGTATGCTCCGATGTTGGAGTTACCCGTCGTTCCGTAGCCGGCACGCAGTTTCAGGTCGTCCAACCACGAGGAGCGAGCCTTCTCCATGAACTTTTCATCAGAAATACGCCATCCCAAAGACAGCGACGGGAACGTACCCCAACGGTTCTTTGACGAGAAGCGCGAAGAAGCATCGCGGCGCACGGTTGCCGTCACCAGATACTTGCCCTTGTAGGAGTAGTCTGCACGTCCGAAGTAACCGAACATTGTGGCCTTGTTGCTCATATAGCTGCTGTTGGTTGCAGTCGAAGCATCGCCGTTGTTCAGAATCCACGTGTTGGTGTCGCGCTCATAGGTATAGCCGCGGCGGGTACCGTTGATGGTGTATCCGATGCCTTCCTTTATGGCTTCAGTACCTATCACGACCGTCATGTCGTGGTTCTCGGCGAACGTGTGCTTGTAGGTCGCCGTGTTGGTCCACTGCCATCCGAAGTTCCAAGATCCGGTCTCGCTGTAGGTGTTGTAACTGTTTCCTTCCTTGTTCCATGCGAGGTTCTTCCATGTCATGCTGCGGCTGTAGTTGCCGTTCAGGTTGGCAGAGAACTGCGTGCGCAGCGTCAGACCCTTTATCCACGGATCTTTCACTTCCGAGAACACCGATGCGTTGATGCGGACGTTCTTCGACCAGTTCAACTGTCCCTGATCCACACCGACGAGTGCTGTGTTTGCGCGTCCGCCGCCGTTGCGTGAACCGGCATAGTCGCCCGAGACGTTGTATGCAGGCACCCAAGGCTTGATGGTGTATGTACGTGCAAAGGTGTTGTCATCACCCTGTGTACCGCGCTCTCCGATCGTCTCCATAAGAGCCATGTTGGTGTTCATGCCGAAGGTGAAGTGCTTGGTGGGGTTGAATGTCGAGTTCAGACGTGCGGAATAACGCTTGAATTCCGATCCTTTCAGTGTTCCCTCACGATCCTGATAGCCGAGAGACACAGCATACATGCCCTTGTCGCCGCCGCCCTGGAACGAAAGCTCATGGTTCTGCACCGTACCTGTACGTGTCACTAAATCATACCAGTCTGTACCTCTGCGTGCCGCAGCCTCACTGCCGCCATCCTCGAGAATCTGATAGTATGCCGAGCGGGCGAAGGAGTGTGTGCCGTCGGCCTGATACTGCGACACCCAATTGTCTATGCTTCCGTATGTCGCGATGATCTGCTCCTTGCTCTGTCCGGCAGGAACGATTGCGTAAGGCATGGTCAGGTGTCCGTCGGCACTCACGTTGCCGCTGCTGTCCACGAGTTTGCCGAACTGGTCGTGACTGAGTTGGTTGGCTGTCTTGCCACGATATTTGATCTGGTTTTTGAAGCCTTCCTCCTC
>CAVDAU010000018.1:0-4149 GCA_963607015.1 Streptococcaceae bacterium | reverse complement strand
CCGTTCAACAGGTCATAGCCGCTGTTGGCCATCTTGTTGACACCGTAGTAGCCGCTGTAGTTCACGCGCACCTTGCCTTCTTTCTTTCCTTGCTTTGTGGTGACGATGATGACACCATTGGCAGCACGTGCACCGTAGATAGCCGTTGCCGATGCATCCTTGAGCACCTGCATCGACTCAATGTCATTCGGGTTGACGGAACTTACGTCAACGCCCTGAACACCGTCGACGATAATCAGCGGGTCAGACCCGTTCACCGATCCCACACCACGGATACGTATCGTGGTCTCGGCACCCGGGGCACCACCGCCGGTGATGTAGACACCGGATGCCTTGCCCTGCAATGCCTCGGCGAATGTTGCCACAGGCTGTTCGGTGATGGCGTCGCGGCTGACGACAGCCACTGAACCGGTGATGTCTTTCTTTGCCTGTGTGCCGTAGCCCACAACAACAACTTCGTCGAGTGTTTCCGAATCCTCGCGCAGCGTGACCTCGAGCGATGTCTGCCTGTTCTGCAACGACACTTCCTGAGTGATGTATCCGATGTAGGAGATGACCAGCACAGCACCGTTGGGAACTCCATCGATCGTTGCGTGGCCATCCATGTCGGTGATCGAACCAATCGTGGTTCCTTTCACGATGACGTTGGCACCTATGACAGGTCCCATAGCGTCGTTGACCGTCACGTTGACAGTGCGTCCGTTCTGTTGGACTGAAGCAATGCCTTCCGTGGACATGTCGCCGATTTCCGCAGCCATAGCCGGCGTGGCACAGGCCAGGAAAAGTGACGCTCCAAACAGGAAGGTGTGCTTCCATAAATTCATGTCATTCATAAGTATTAGGTATTAGTTGTTAATAAATAAGGTTATCCTTCTTTGTCTCAGATAAAGCGCGGGCTGCGGCGTTCACACGTGGCTGCCCGCAATGGATTCTATATATCTTAAACCCAGTTTTCCATACATATCCGTCCCACCTGCACGCGGTCAGTCCGTGTACAGGTTGTCGGTTATCTGATAGTTCAGTTTTGTCCACTTGATCAGGTTTTCGATGTACGGCACTAATGTCCTGCCCGTCTCTGTCAGTCCGTACTCCACGCGTGGTGTTCTCTCGTCGGTCAGCGTCTTGACCACCAGCCGGTTGTCCGCCAGCTTGTTCAGTGTCAGCGTGATGAGCTTGCGCGAACAATCGTCCATACGGCGGCACAGGTCGGTCATCCGCATTGACCCGCCTTTCCTGGCGTGCAGTTCGCAGAGTATCAGCAGTGCCCACTTGTTCCCCAGCATGTCGGCCACATATCTCACAGGATTGGTCCTGTACCTCAATTCGTCAGAGCCCATAGTATTTTTAAGATTTAAGGTTTGTTATCACGTTCCTCTTTGGGTCTCTTTACCTTTGTTCAAACGCAACCTATTGTTTCACAACAATCAACAACTGTATTCCTCGTCTGCATCAAAGTTAAAACACTTAAACATATTTTAAAATACAGGAACAAACGGGCATACGCTCTCCTTTGGGGAGCACATTGATTTCAAGGAACTTAGGTTCCGCCTGTTAACTTACATTAACTAACGACATCAAGTCCCTGAATCTTCAGCAGAGCGGCTCCAACTTTTTTGTTGCACGCTTGTCTTTGCTTTCAACAAAAAAGCACTATCTTTGCACGCGGTTTTCAAAAAGGCCGGTTGCAGCACGCGCACAATATGCGCCAAAAGATTCGCTAGCTCAGTTGGTAGAGCACAACACTTTTAATGTTGGGGTCTTGGGTTCGAGCCCCAAGCGAATCACTTGAACGAGCAGGGCAGTTATCCGTTTTGGATAACTGCCCTGCTCGTTCATGCCCGCCTGCCTACAACACCTGTGAGTCTTTTCGTACTCTATTCTACTTGGATTATCGGACAAGCCGAAGCATGCCCAACCGCGCACGCACAAGATGTTGCAACCGGGTTGCGCCACAGGAGGGCGACCTTTGCGGTCGGGAAGGATTGAGCGTAACAGGAAAGAACGGAAGGAGAGAGAAGACCATGTGCAAGGACGAGCACCGACACGGAGCATGCAGCTGCAGGGACGGGGATGAACATGAGCATCACCACGACGGCGGCGTGAGGGGCATGCTGACGAGAATCATCGCGGCGGCGGTGCTGCTGGCGGCAGCCGTGGTGACGGAACACATGTGCGCACTGCCGGCGTGGCAGTTGCTTGCGGTCTATCTTGTACCCTACCTCATCGTGGGTCTCGGCACCCTGCGCGAGGCGGCGGAGAACATCTGTCGCGGCAGGGCGTTCGACGAGAACTTCCTGATGTCCGTAGCCACCGTCGGCGCACTCGCCATCGGCTTCCTGCCCGGAGCGGAGACGCAGTTCGCGGAGGCTGTGTTCGTGATGCTGTTCTTTCAGGTGGGCGAGATGTTCGAGGCGATTGCCGAGGGACAGAGCCGCCGGTCGGTCTCACGGCTGATGGACCTGCGACCGGAGGCGGCGCACGTGCTGCGCGACGGACAGCTACAGACCGTCAGCCCCGAAGCCGTGGCGGTCGGCGAGACCATAGAGGTGCGCCCGGGCGAGAAGATTCCGCTGGACGGCACCGTGCTCTCCGGCACCTCGAGCGTGAACACCGTGGCACTGACCGGCGAGAGCCTGCCGCGCGACGTGTCGGCAGGCAGCGAGGTACTGTCGGGCTTCGTCAACACGAGCGGTGTGATCCGCATCAGCGTGAGCCGACGGGCAGAGGAGTCGGCGGCGGCGAAGATTCTGCGGTTGGTCGAGGACGCAAGCGGCAACAAGTCGCGCAGCGAGAGCCTGATCACGCGCTTCGCACGCATTTACACTCCTACAGTTGTGGCTGCCGCTGTGGCATTGGCGTTCGTCGCACCGTTGTTCGGCGGTCAGGGCTATGTGGAGTCACTGCCCACGTGGCTGTACCGTGCACTGACGTTCCTCATCGTTTCCTGTCCCTGTGCGCTTGTCATCTCCGTCCCGCTGGCGTTCTTCGCCGGCATCGGCGGAGCCTCGCGCCGAGGCATATTGGTGAAAGGCTCCAACCACATGGAAGCCCTGTCGAAGCTGCGCACCGTGGTGTTCGACAAGACCGGCACGCTGACGCAGGGCGTGTTCAGCGTCACGGCGGTGCATCCGCAGATGATCGACGAGACCCGCCTGCTGCACCTTGCGGCACACGTCGAGCGCAACAGCAGCCACCCGATAGCCTTGTCGCTGCGCGAGGCATATCCCCATGAAGACGACGGATGCACCGTCGGCGATGTCCGCGAGGATGCAGGACTGGGAGTCACAGCCACCGTCAACGGCCACAGCGTGAGCGTGGGCAACGGACGGCTGATGGACAGCGTCGGTGCCCGTTGGCACGAATGTACGCAGCAGGGGACAGCCACCGTGATACACGTCGCCATAGACGGCACCTACGCCGGACACATACTCATCTCCGACCGCATCAAGGACGACGCACGCGAGGCTGTCAGACTGCTGAAGGCCGGCGGCGTGGGGAAGACCGTGATGCTGACCGGCGACAGGGACAGCGTGGCACGGCGCGTGGCGGCAGAGACGGGCATCGACGAGTACCGCTCCGGACTGCTGCCGGCAGACAAGGTGGAATGTGTGGAGACGCTGCTGGCCACCAAGCCGCACGGCACGACACTGGCCTTCGTAGGCGACGGCATAAACGATGCACCCGTGCTGGCACGCGCCGACGTGGGCATTGCCATGGGCGCACTCGGCTCCGATGCCGCCATCGAGGCTGCCGACGTGGTGCTGATGGACGACAAGCCGTCGAAGGTGGCAACGGCAATGAGGATTGCCCGACACACGCTCGCCATTGCGCACGAGAACATCGGCTTTGCCATAGGCACGAAGGCATTGGTGCTCGTGCTCGCCGCGTTCGGACTTGCCAACATGTATATGGCCGTCTTTGCCGACGTGGGCGTGACGGTGCTCGCCGTCCTGAACGCGATGCGTGCGCTGCGCGTGGACCGGCTCTGAAGCGGCGCATCTCCCTATACCTTATTATATATATATGTGAGCCACGGATTTGCGGCTCATAAACCACCGGTTTTGTGGACGTACAGCCACAGTTCTGTGGATGTACAGCCACAAGTCTATGGACGTACAGCCATAGAACCTATGGACGTACAGCCACAGA
>CAVDAU010000017.1:0-17877 GCA_963607015.1 Streptococcaceae bacterium | reverse complement strand
GGAGCAGAACATTGCCATGGCCAATACCAATATAAAACTGTTGCTTCGGGGTGATACCCCGCGACTAATTGACGAATGGCAGATGGCACCCAAATTCTGGGATGCTGTGAGAAATGAAGTTGACAAACGGGATGAGGACGGGCAGTTTATACTGACAGGGTCTGCCGTGCCTCCGAGCTATGACGAAATATTCCATACGGGAACAGGGAGATTTGCCTGGCTCAAACTGCGGACGATGAGCTTATGGGAATCGGGGGATTCTACCGGAGAGGTCAGTCTCGCCAAATTGTTCGCAACAGACAAGGAAGAATACTTTGTGGAAGGTGTCAATCAGATTGACATTGAACGATTGGCATATCTGACCTGTCGTGGAGGTTGGCCAAAATCTTTGGACAAGAAGACGGGAAAGGCGGCCCTGCAACAGGCTATAGAATACTTTGAGGCAGTGACAAAGTTTGACATCTCACGTGTTGACGGTATCAGACGCGACAGTGAATTAGCCCGTAGACTGATGCGCTCCTATGCACGGAATCAGGGCAGTCAGGCGACAGCAGGCACGATATTGGCTGATATTATAAACAATGAGAGTGACGAAGTGGGTGAAAACACGGTTTACTCATACATAAAGGCTTTGAAGAAAATCTTTGTGATAGAAGACTCCGTTGCATGGAACCCTAATCTACGCAGCAAGGCAGCCATCCGCACGTCCGACACCAGATACTTCACAGACCCCTCGATAGCAACAGCTGCCTTAGGTCTTGGCCCTGAAGACTTAGTGAATGATTTAAATACATTCGGGCTAATCTTTGAGACAATGTGCGTCAGAGACTTGCGCGTTTATGCTGAAGCACTCGGCGGTTCGGTCTATCATTTCCGTGACAAGAACGGCCTGGAGTGTGATGCGGTCGTTCATCTCCGTAATGGGAAATATGGTCTGATTGAAGTGAAACTGGGCGGTGACAAACTGATAGCCGATGGAGTGGAAACACTCACTGCTTTGGCGAACAAGATTGACACGACAAAGATGAATGAGCCGTCATTCAAAATGGTGTTGACCGGTGTAGGTCAATATGCTTATCAACGTCCTCAAGACGGAATATACATCGTCCCGATAGGGTGTCTGAAAGATTGAAGAACCGCAGTTCTCATTTTTGAGTCCGTCTTTCTGCTTGCACTTGTGTCCGTAAGTGTCCGGAGAAAATTCATCAGGGATGGTTGTCCTTGCCAAATAATTCATAGCTTTGCGTGTGGAGAAAGCTCCAAACAACAGAAATATACATATACCAAGGAGAACACGAGATATGGACAACGACAAATTTGTGATTAACATAGGGCGGCAGTTGGGCAGCGGCGGCCGCGAGATTGGCGAGAAACTGGCACAGCGATTCGGTATTGACTTCTATGACAAGGAACTGATAAATCTGGCTTCGCAGGAGAGCGGGTTGTGCCGCGAGTTCTTTGAGCGTGCTGACGAGCGTGCTGCGCAGCCCATCGTCAGCGGCATCTATGGCGTGCGCTTCCCGTTCAGTGCAGGTGCCAACCCAATGACGGGCACCAACTGCCTCAGCCATGATTCGCTGTTCAAGGTACAGAGCGATGTCATACGCAAGCTGGCGGCGCAGAAGTCGTGCCTCTTCGTAGGTCGTTGTGCGGACTACGTCCTGCGCGACAATCCGCGTTGTGCCAATGTCTTCATATCTGCCGATCGTGGAGATCGCGTCAAACGCCTATGCGAACTGCACGACATTACGCCCGCCAAGGCGGAGGATATGATGGACCGTGCTGACAAGAACCGTGCGGAGTACTATAACTACTACAACAGCTTCAACCGTTGGGGTGCTGCCGCTACCTATCACTTGTGCATCAACTCGTCCGTGCTTGGCGTGGATGGCACGCTCGACTTCATTGAGCGTTTTGTCCGTGCCAAGTTGGATTTGTAGGTCTGTGGACGGGTTTGCCCCGACGCACACGCGGGGAGCGCGACAAGATACACTACATCATGGAGAGCAGTATGGCCTGTCCGGCAAGGATGCGCAGGAACATGGTCAGAGGATAGACGGTGCTGTAGCCCACGGCAGGAGCATCGGTGTCGGTCTGCTGCGTGGCATAAGCCAAGGCAGGGGGATCGGTGTAGCTGCCTCCGAGCAATCCTGACAGCGTCAGATAGTTCAGCCTGAAATGCAGGCGGCCAATCAGCCCGACAATCATCAGCGGCAGGAAGGTGATTAGGAAACCGTAGAGCACATAGAGAAGTCCGTCGCCTTGCACGATGGTATCGACGAAGCCATTGCCGGCCTCAATGCCCACGCTGGCAAGGAAGATGACGAGACCCACCTCGCGCAGCATCAGGTTTGAACTCATGGTGGTGTAGGTGACGAGCTTGAACTTGTGTCCGAAGCGGCCTATGAGGATGGCTATGATGAGGGAGCCGCCTGCCAGTCCCAACTTCACCGGCGTGGGAATGCCGGGGAAGGTGAAGGGGATGCTGCCGAACAGTATGCCGAGGAATATGCCGGTGAAGATGGTTATTATGTTCGGCGCATCGAGACGCTTCATCTCATTGCCAAGTACGCCGGCGACGCGTGCCACGGCATCTTCGGGACCGACGACAGTGACGCGGTCGCCTATCTGAAGCTCAAGATTGGGTGCGGCAAACAAATCCACGCCGGAACGGTTGACGCGGGTCACATTCACTCCATAGAGAGTGCGGAAGTGAATGTCGCCAAGGCTTTTGCCGTTGACACGGGACTGCGTGACGAGTATGCGGCGCGATACGAGCGGGAAGCTCTTGTCTTCCCATTTGATGCCTGTCACCTCGCGTCCGATGAACGCCGTGATGCTCTCGGCATCATCTTCGGCGCAGACAATACGCAGCTGGTCGCCGAGCTGCAGGACGGTGTCTTGTCCCGGCAGGTCAATCTGCTCGTTGTGCTTGATGCGCGAGCACACAAAGTTGCGCCCGACCAGTCCGCCCACCTGAGACAGCTTCTTGCCGGTGATTGCCTCGTTGTGGACTTCGAGATACAGCTCGTGCGGCTGACGGCTGGTGTCCACTTCCTGACTTTCGAGGTCTTTCTCCTCAGACTTGATGTTGACACGGCAGATGTAGCGAATGAGCAGTATCGACAAGATGATGCCGATGACACCGAGGGGATAGGCGCAGGCGTAGCCGATGGCTATCGGGGTGCCCGTGTATCCGATTTGCCCGAGAGCCTCTTGTGCAGCTCCAAGTCCGGGAGTGTTGGTCACGGCACCGTAGAGCACGCCTACCATCATCGGCAGATCCATGCGGTCGTCGAGGAAAGTTATGGTGAGCATCACTATGATGTTGAGCGCGATGATGGCCACAGCCAGCAGGTTCAGCGTTATGCCGCCCTGCCGGAACGAGGTGAAGAATGAGGGGCCGACCTGAAGTCCGATGCAGAACACGAACAGCACCAGTCCGAAATCCTTGAGGAAGTGCATGATGCTGACATCGGCAGTGAAGCCGAAATGTCCGGCAAGGATGCCGGCGAAGAGCACGAACGTCACGCCCAACGACACGCCTTTCACCTTCAGCTTGCCAAGCAGCACGCCCAAGGTTATGACGAATGAATAAAGAAAAACGATGTGCGCCACGGACGACGTGTCCCATAGCAGACCTTCAATCCAATCCATCTCTCTGAAAACCTATTAATTACCTAACAAAAAAAACTCTGACGCCAAGCGTCGGTACCATGAAAACGGCTGCAAAGATACGACATTCTCCACTTCCCTGCAAAATCCGGAGCAGGGGACGGGAGAAGGGGTGTGTAGTGTCTGCATGCATCGCCCTTACATCGAGAGCCGTCTGCATAGTGTGTAATGTCGAGGCCGGTCTTCTGACTTCGTTCCGCCCTTGCGGCGTCTTCCCACTGTCGTACATACGTGCGTATTGACAGCAGTGACACTGAGTGCCGTGGGGCTTTGTCGTGGAACTTACAGCTGCGGGACAGTCGGAGACTCTCACTCCATTCCCGATTAATCGCGGTTAAGCGAACCTCAACAGGGTGCAAATGTAAGTATATCCACGGACACTGCAAGCACTTCGTGCGGGACAATACAGGGATGCCGCAGCAATTTTGATGAAAAGAAATCCTATGTGGAATGAAATCTGTATATTTGCGGTGCTTTTTTAAGGCTTACAAAAAATATCTTTTTAATCAAATAAACTATGGCAGAAAACAAAGAAAAACTCTTTACGGAGTTTCCTCCGGTCACTACCGAACAGTGGGTGGAGAAAATCACAGCCGACTTGAAAGGCGTTCCGTTTGAGAAGAAACTTGTCTGGAAGACAAGCGAAGGCTTCAGCGTGCAGCCTTTCTACCGCCAGGAAGACGTGAAGGACTTGAAGACAATCAACTCCCTTCCGGGCGAATTTCCCTATCTGAGAGGTAACAAGAAGAAGGATAACACATGGTTTATCCGTCAGGAAATCAAGGTGGACGATCCCGCCGAGGCAAACAAGAAAGCCTTGGACATCCTGAACCGTGGCATTGACTCGCTGTCGTTCCACTTGGGACAGGCTGAAGTCGATGCAGCCTACATCGAGACGCTGCTGAAAGACATTGAGGCTCCGTACATAGAGCTGAACTTCAGCTGCTGCCAGCGCAAGGCTGTCGGCTTGGGCAAGGTGCTTGTGGATTACTTCAAGAAGCACAATTATGACCTGAGCAAGCTGCAAGGCTCAATCAACTTCGACTTCATCGGCAAGATGCTGACACGCGGACACGAGATGCCCGGTGCAGTGGAGACCGCCAAGGAGCTGATCGAGGTCACCAAGGAGCTGAGCCAATATCGTGTCATCGGTGTCAACGCCGTGTCGCTGAACAACGCCGGTGCTTTCATCTATCAGGAGTTGGGCTACGCTTTGGCATGGGGCAATGAGTACATGAGCAAGCTGACCGAAGCCGGTGTGCCTGCCGACGTCGCAGCCGACAAAATCAAGTTCGCTTTCGGCGTAAGCTCAAACTACTTCATGGAGATTGCCAAGTTCCGTGCCGCACGTCTGTTGTGGTCGAACATCGTGGCTTCCTATACCGACAACCATGAGGCTGCAAAGATGCACATACACGCCGAGACCTCGTCGTTCAACCAGACGATATTCGATTCTTATATGAACCTGTTGCGCTCGCAGACAGAAGCGATGAGCGCGGCTTTGGGCGGCATCGACTCAATGACGGTGGTTCCGTTCAATACTCCATACGAAGTGCCGACCGACTTCTCGGAGCGTCTGGCACGCAACCAGCAGCTGCTGCTGAAGGAGGAGTCGCACTTCAACAGGGTTGTCGACGTTGCCGGCGGCTCGTGGTACATAGAGAACCTCACCGTTGCCATTGCACGTGAGGCATGGAAGCTGTTCCTCAGCGTCGAGGAAGACGGCGGCTTCTACAATGCTGTGAAGAGCGGCAAGATTCAGGAAGCCGTGAACAGCAGCAATGCTGCACGCCACACCAATATGGCACGCCGCAAGGAAATCCTCGTAGGAACCAACCAGTATCCTAACTTCACCGAACTCTCTGACGGCAAGAAGCCTGTCGAGAGCTGCTGCTGTTGCGGCAACGGTGGCGACATACCGACACTGAACTTCTCGCGTGCTGCCAGCGAGTTTGAGGCACTGCGCTTCCAGACTGAGCAGTCGGCACACCGTCCTGTGGCGTTCATGCTCACGATAGGCAACCTCGCGATGCGTCAGGCACGTGCACAGTTCTCGTGCAACTTCCTCGCTTGCGCAGGATACAAGGTGATGGACAACCTCGGCTTTGAGACTGTCGAGGCTGGTGTTGACGCTGCGTTGGCTGCCGGTGCAGACATCGTGGTGCTCTGCTCCAGCGACGACGAGTATGCCGAGTATGCCGCTCCGGCCTACAAGTACCTCGACGGACGGGCAATGTTCATCGTTGCCGGTGCTCCTGCCTGCATGGACGACCTGAAGGCTCAGGGTATAGAGAACTTTATACATGTACGCTGCAATGTGCTTGAAACATTGAGGGAATACAATGCAAAACTGTTGAAGTGAAAAAAACGACTGAAGAAATGAGAAAGAATTTCAAAGACATCGACATATATGCAGCCTTGCAGGAACCCACCAGCGGCTCTGCATGGCAGAAGGCTAACGGCGTGACTCCGGACTGGGAAACGCCGGAGCATATAGGCGTTAAGCCTGCCTATACAAAGGAAGACCTTGAGGGCATGGAACATCTGGACTACGTGTCAGGTATTCCTCCTTTCCTTCGCGGACCGTACTCGGCAATGTATCCGATGCGCCCGTGGACAATCCGCCAGTATGCCGGATTCTCGACGGCAGAGGAGTCAAACGCATTCTATCGCCGCAACCTTGCTTCCGGACAGAAAGGTTTGTCCGTGGCATTCGACCTTCCTACCCACCGCGGATATGACCCCGACAACCAGCGTGTCGTCGGTGATGTCGGTAAGGCAGGCGTGTCCATCTGCTCGTTAGAGAACATGAAGGTTCTGTTCGAGGGTATTCCATTGAACAAGATGTCCGTCTCCATGACGATGAACGGAGCCGTGCTCCCTATCATGGCGTTCTATATCAATGCCGGTCTGGAGCAGGGTGCTTCGCAGGAAGAGATGGCAGGAACAATCCAGAACGACATTCTGAAGGAGTTCATGGTGCGCAACACCTACATCTATCCGCCGGCATTCTCGATGAAGATTATCGCCGACATCTTCGAGTACACATCGCAGAAGATGCCTAAGTTCAACTCAATATCCATCTCCGGATATCACATTCAAGAGGCAGGTGCTACCGCTGACATCGAGCTGGCATACACGCTTGCCGACGGCATTGAGTACCTGCGCACGGGTGTCAATGCGGGCATTCCTGTCGACAAGTTCGCTCCGCGTCTGTCGTTCTTCTGGGCCATCGGCACGAACCACTTCATGGAGATTGCCAAGATGCGTGCAGGACGTCTGCTGTGGGCGAAGATTGTCAAGAGCTTCGGCGCGGAGAACCCGAAGTCGATGTCTCTGCGTACGCACTCGCAGACCTCGGGCTGGTCGTTGACGGAGCAGGATCCGTTCAACAACGTGGGCCGTACCTGTATCGAGGCTATGGCTGCTGCACTGGGACACACACAGTCGCTCCACACGAACGCATTGGATGAGGCCATTGCCCTGCCTACGGATTTCTCGGCACGTATTGCGCGTAACACGCAGATTTACATTCAGGAAGAGACGAGCATCTGCCGCGAGATTGACCCGTGGGGAGGTTCTTACTACGTCGAGACGCTGACCAATGAGCTGATCCACAAAGCGTGGGAGCACATTCAGGAGGTTGAGAAGTTGGGCGGCATGGCCAAGGCCATCGAGACCGGTCTGCCGAAGATGCGCATCGAGGAATGTGCGGCACGCACCCAGGCACGCATCGACTCCGGCGTCCAGACCATTGTCGGCACGAACAAGTATCGTCTTGACCACGAGGATCCGATCGACATTCTGGAAATCGACAACACGGCTGTGCGCACCGAGCAGATTGAGGGCTTGAAGGAGCTGCGTGCAAACCGCGACGAGGCTGCCTGCAAGGCTGCGTTGGCAGAGATTACGGAGTGCGTCCGCGAGTTCCACGAGGGCAAGAAGTCGAAGAACAACCTGCTCGACCTGGCTGTCAAGGCTGCCGGCCTGCGTTGCACATTGGGAGAAATTTCAGATGCCTGCGAGGAAATCGTGGGTCGTTATAAAGCAATCATCAGAACTATTTCAGGCGTGTATTCATCAGAAAGCAAGAACGATGCCGATTTCGAGAGGGCATGCGAACTGACAAAGAAGTTTGCCAAGAAGGAAGGCCGTCAGCCGCGTATCATGGTGGCGAAGATGGGACAGGACGGTCATGACCGTGGCGCGAAAGTCGTGGCGACAGGATATGCCGACTGCGGCTTCGATGTCGACATGGGTCCGCTGTTCCAGACACCGGCAGAGGCAGCACGCGAGGCTGTCGAGAACGATGTCAATGTGGTGGGCGCATCGTCGCTTGCCGCCGGTCACAAGACACTGATACCTCAGCTCATTGAGGAGCTGAAGAAGTTGGGCCGCGAGGACATCATCGTCATTGCCGGTGGTGTCATCCCTGCACAGGACTACGACTTCCTGTACAAGGCCGGCGTGAGTGCAATCTTCGGTCCCGGCACTCCTGTTGCCAAGGCCGCTTGCACAATCCTCGAGATTCTGCTTGAGGAGGAGCCTGAGACGGCTGCGAAGTGAACCGTGGCGTAAGGTCATAGTAACTTTTCTATATTGAGAGAGGTGGGGTGTCCCCGATGGGCATCTCGCCTCTCTTGTCTTTGTGCCTTGTCGGTTGGGCGCAGGCAGCGTTGTCCCGTAGCGTGCTCTATTGAATTTTATCGCTGTCCGCTAAAAACTCAAAAGAGCACAAATATCCATCCCGAAGTCTTGTAGAATGGTTCGGACTTGCTTTTCCGAGAGTAAGCCCCCTTAGTCAAACATACTTGGTTCGGGAGGCATTTCCCGCTGAACCCGTTGCTGCTCCCGGTACCGTTTTCAGTACCGCTTATTTGGTACCGGAGTTTCAAGCAGCTGGTACTGGAGTTTCAGCTAATTGGTACCGGAGTTTCAACTAACTGGTACTGGCGATGTATTTCGATTGATGTGTTATTGAATTTGATACCTTGGAGCACGAACGTCGGGGGCTTGTATGGCAGTGGTAAATCGGCAGACACGGGATTATTTCCTACCTTTGCTGCCCGAAAGAAAACTGAAGACGCATGGAACTGAAAGATTACTATGACGACAAGGCCGCAGGGCTGAGGCTGCAAATAGGCACACTGAAGAGGCGTGACCCGTATTTCCTTGCCTCGGAGCTGCTTACGTTCGCGGCTTTCGCCGTCTGCGGCTTCATGTTCTTCTTCTCGACGTTCCTGACGGTCTATGCCGTCCTGTCGCTCCTGTCGCTGTTGGCGTATATGCTCGTCCGCACTGCCGACCGTCGCAACAGCGACCGCATCGCGGCTTTGGAGGCTCTGCTGCGCACCTACGGGAATGAGCTGTGCTATCTGCGCGGTGACTTCTCTGTCTTCTTCGACGGCAAGCCATACGTCGACGCTTCCCATCCCTATGCTTTCGACCTCGACATCTTCGGCACCGACTCGCTGTTCAACCGCATAGACCGTACCATCACCAACGGTGGCAGGGAACGTCTTGCGGCTATGCTCGGCACACTACCTGTAGACAGCAACCGTGAGACGCTGGACGGCATCTGCCGCCGTGCGGAAGCCGTGCGCGAACTGTCAGAGCATGAAGAGTGGATGGCGGGGTTCAAGGCATTGGGCAACAATCGCGACGGACGTGTCGAGGTGATACCCACCGAGGAAATGCTCCGTGCTGTCCGTGTCATGTCGCACATAGACCTCGGCGTTGCGGCACGCTCTCCGTTGGTGAAGGCGGTAGCGTTATTGTCTGTCGCCGTCTTCGTCGCCCTCGTTGCGGCAGCGGTGCTTACGCCGCTCAGTGCCACGTATGCCGTCCTGTGGGCATGCCTGCAGTTCGTGGTGACTGCGGTGCTCACATCGCGCCATTTCAAGGATGCCGCTGTCGCCATCGACAAGCTGCACAGCCGCTTCACCGGCTTCGTCCGGCTGATGGAACATCTCCACGGGACGGAATTCCGCTCGGAAATGAACGCCGACATCCGCAAGACACTGTTTGCCGACGAAGGCAATGCACTGGAAGCATTTCGGAGCCTGTCGAAGATACTCGATGCCATGACCCGTCGCGGCAATGGGCTGTGGATGTTCCTCACGGATGCCTGCACGATGAACGGTATCTTCCTGCTGCGCCGTCTGCAACGCTGGGACACTACATATATATATAAGGTATATGGATGGATTGATGCTGTCAGCCGCATGGACGCATTGGTGTCGATGGCCACATTCCGCTTCAACGAGCCGGAAGCTACCACTGCCACGGTGACCGCCGCCACGGATGTCGTCTACGAAGCCCGCAATCTCTACCATCCTTTTGTCGGGTGCCGCGCGGTGAAGAACGACTTCAGCATCACTGACCGCAACTACTATATCGTGACAGGAGCCAACATGGCGGGCAAGAGCACCTTCCTGCGCTCCATAGGAATCAACTACGTGTTGGCACTCAACGGCATGCCCGTCTTTGCCGACAACCTCACGGTCTCCGTCTTCAACCTGTTCACGAATATGCGCACCACCGACGACCTGACGCGCGGCATCAGCTATTTCAATGCCGAGCTGCTGCGCCTGAAGCAGCTGATGCAGAGCTGCCGGTCGAGCAGCCGTCACTCGCTGATTATCCTCGACGAGATACTCAAGGGGACAAACTCCCTCGACAAACTCAACGGTTCGGTCTACTTCCTTGAGTCGATAGCCGATATGCCCGTGAGCGGTGTCATTGCCACGCACGACCTCGAACTGTCGAAACTCTCCGAACGCTGTCCCGACCGTTTTCACAACCGGTGCTTCGAGATTGAGCTGGGCAGCAAGATTACATATTCATATAAGATTACCCCTGGCGTGGCACGCAACCAGAACGCAACGTACCTGTTGCGGGACATAATCAGCGACGTGCTCGGCAGGAAAGGGGAGGAGGACACAGCGTCATGATAGTCTGCATCGCCGAGAAACCGTCGGTGGCACGCGACATAGCCGGTGTGCTGGGCGCACGCGAGCGCAAGGACGGATATATTGAGGGCAACGGCTATCAGGTGACATGGACCTTCGGACACCTGTGTACACTGAAAGAGCCTAACGACTATCTGCCTGAGTGGAAGTCGTGGAGCTTGGCGGCACTGCCCATGATTCCGCCGCGCTTCGGCATCAAGCTCATCGACAGCCCGTCCATAGAAAAACAGTTCAACACGATTCGCGAGCTGATGCTGAAGGCCGACATGATCGTGAACTGCGGCGATGCCGGTCAGGAAGGAGAGCTGATACAGCGGTGGGTGATGCAGAAAGCCGGCGCCACCTGTCCCGTCAAACGACTGTGGATCTCGTCACTGACGGAGCAGTCCATCCGCGAAGGCTTCCAACATCTTCACGAAGCCGGTGAATACCGGCCGCTGTATGAGGCGGGGCTGTCACGCGCCATCGGCGACTGGCTGCTCGGCATGAACGCGACGCGGCTGTACACCATCAAGTACGGGCGGAACCGGCAGGTGCTTTCCGTAGGCCGCGTGCAGACACCGACGCTGGCACTCATCGTCAACCGCCAGCAGGAGATAGACAGTTTTGTGCCGCAGCAGTCGTGGGAGCTGAAGACCGTCTATCGCAACACGACATTCAGTGCCATTGTCCGCAAGTCCGACGAGGACTTGGCTCAGGAAGCCGCCGACGGCAAGCCGGCAGCACCCGATGCCGCGAAAGACAACCCCGGCATTGATCCGATAACGGACAAGGCCGCAGGCGACGCTTTGGTGGAAAGCATCAAGGATCAACCCTTCACCGTCATCGGTGTCACCGACAAGAAGGGACGCGAGAACCCGCCACGGCTCTACGACCTGACGTCGCTTCAGGTGGACTGCAACCGCAAGTTCGGCTTCAGTGCCGACGACACACTCAAGCTCATACAATCTCTTTACGAGAAGAAAGTCACCACATACCCGCGTGTCGACACGACATTCCTCAGCGACGACATCTACCCCAAGTGTCCGTCCATACTTAGAGGTCTTCGGGGCTATGAGGATCTCACCGCCCCGCTCCTCGACGGCAGGACACTGCCGAAGTCGAAGAAAGTGTTCGACAACTCCAAGGTCACCGACCATCATGCCATAATACCCACGGGACAAAGCTCCGTGGCTCTGACCGACCGCGAGCGGCAGGTGTTCGACCTCGTGGCACGCCATTTCATTGCGGCATTCTATCCGGAGTGCAAGGTATCCACCACGACCGTGCAGGGACGTGCCGGAGATGTGCTGTTCCGCGCATCGGGCAAGGTGATTCTCGACCTTGGATGGCGCGTGGTCTTCCTCGCGCAGAATGTCGCGCCCGAGACCGATGGAGAGAATGACGGCACCGCTGCCGAGAACAAGATACTACCGGTGTTCAAGAAAGGAGAGAGCGGCCCGCACAGTCCGTCTCTCGCCGAGAAGTGGACACAGCCGCCACGTCCGTACACCGAGGCCACGCTGCTCCGCGCCATGGAGACGGCAGGCAAGACGGTCGACGATGACGACCTGCGCGACGCACTCAAGGAGAACGGCATCGGCCGTCCGTCAACGCGTGCAGCCATAATCGAGACCCTCTTCAAGCGCAACTATATACGCAAGGAACGCAAGAACCTGTTGCCGACACCGACCGGCACGGAGCTGATACAGCTCATCCACGAAGATTTGCTGAAGTCGGCAGAGCTGACGGGTATATGGGAGAAGAAGCTGAGGCAGATAGAGCGGAAGACCTACAGTGCACCGACCTTCATCGACGAGCTGAAGCAGATGGTGCGCGAGCTGGTGCAGCAGGTCCTGTCCGACAACTCAAACCGCCGCGTGACGGTCGTCACGCCGTCGCACGCCACTGCCGGCAAGACTGCAAAAGAAAAGCCTGCCGGCAAACAGGCAACCCCGCGCCGACGTGCATCGACAAAGAAAGCGTCTGCCGCCGAGCCTGCCATGCCCGAACCCACAGACGCCATTATCGGCAAACCCTGTCCCGTGTGTCACAAGGGACGGGTCGTCAAGGGCAAGACCGCCTACGGCTGCTCCGAATGGCGCAGTGGCTGCACCTTCCGCCTGCCGTTCGGCCAAAGCCCGTCGGTCTGACTACATGTCGTCGAAGCTCTTGTGGAACTCCACGATTGCCTTTATCCCCTTCCGGAAGATGTCGAGCGGGAAGTTCTCGTTCGGCGAGTGTATGGCATCCGATTCCAGCCCGAAGCCCATAAGCACCGTCTTCACGCCAAGCACCTTCTCGAAGGTCGCTATTATGGGTATGCTGCCGCCACGGCGTGCTGCCAGCGGCTTCTTGCCGAACGCCTTCTCGAATCCCACCGTCGCAGCCTTGTATGCCGGAAGGTCAATGGGGCAGACATAGCTCTGACCGCCGTGCAGATAGTCCACCTTCACCTTGACCGACTTCGGCGCGACAGACTGTATGTAGTCGCACATCTTCCGGCCAATCTCCTCATTGTCCTGGTGTGGCACAAGGCGTGTCGAGATCTTGGCATAGGCCTTCGACGGAATCACCGTCTTCGCTCCTTCGCCCGTATATCCGCCCCAGATGCCGCACACGTCGAACGACGGGCGGCAGCTGTTCCGTTCTATCGTGCTGTAGCCCGTCTCGCCCTGTAGCTCGTCCACGTCGATTGCTCTCTTGTATGCCTCCTCGTCGAACGGTATGCGGGCAATCATCTCGCGCTCCTCTGCCGGTACGTCGGCAACGCTGTCATAGAAGCCCGGCATTGTTATGCGTCCGTCCTTGTCGGTCATCCGCGCAATGATCCGGCACAACACGTTTATGGGGTTCGCCACTGCTCCGCCGAAGTGTCCCGAGTGCAGGTCGCGGTTCGGCCCCGTGACCTCTATCTGCCAGTAGCACAGCCCCCGCAGTCCCGTCGTCAGCGACGGCAGATCCTTGCCGAGCATGCTCGTGTCCGACACCAATATCACGTCCGATTTCAGCAGCTCCTTGTGCTTCTCGCAGAATGCCTCAAGGCTTGGCGATCCGATTTCCTCCTCGCCCTCGAGAATGAACTTCACGTTGTGCTTCAGCAGTCCGTTCTTCAGCACATACTCGAAAGCCTTTACTTGCAGGAACGACTGTCCCTTGTCGTCGTCGGCTCCACGCGCCCAGATGCGTCCGTCGCGTATTTCGGGTTCAAACGGCCGGCTCTGCCACTGCTCCAAAGGCTCCACGGGCATCACGTCGTAGTGTCCGTAGACCAGCACGGTCTTGGCCTTGGGGTCAACGATCTTCTCCGCATAGACCAGCGGGTTGCCGTCGGACGGCATTACCTCTGCCTTGTCGGCTCCGGCTGCCGTCAGCAGCTCTTTCCAGCGTGCGGCACACGCCAGCATGTCGCCGTGGTGCTCCGGTTCCGAACTGATGCTCGGTATGCGTATCAGGCTGAACAGCTCGTCCGTCATCCGCTGTTCGTTCTCTTTGATGTACTCGTCTGTCATAGTCTTCTGGTTTTGTTTATAAGGTAGTAGTCCAATATTGTCATTGCAGCCATCGCCTCAACCACAGGCACGGCACGCGGCAACACGCAGGGGTCGTGCCGTCCGTGGACGTTGATTTTCGCCGCGTTGCCGCTTGTGTCCACGGTGTCCTGTTCGCGCAGCAACGTTGCCACGGGCTTGAACAGCACGCGGAAATATATGTCCTGTCCGTTGCTGATGCCGCCCTGGATGCCGCCGGAGTGGTTCGTGCGTGTGCTGATGCGTCCGTTGTCGTTGAAGAAAGCGTCGTTCTGCTCGGAGCCTCTCATGCCGATGCCGGCAAAGCCCTCGCCGTATTCAAAGCCCTTCGCCGCGTTGATGCCGAGCATGGCTGCCCCTAATGCGGCGTGCAGCTTGCCGAAGACAGGCTCGCCCAGCCCCGGCGGACAGCCACGGACGACACACTCCACGGTTCCGCCTATGGTGTCGCCGTCGGCCTTCACCTGCCGTATCAGCTCCTCCATCTTCCCGGCCGTGGCTGCATCCGGACAGCGCACGTCGTTTGTCTCTGCGGCGGTCAGGTCGTAGTCCCTGTAACAGCCGCCGAGGGCGATGTCGCCGACCTGTCGCGTGTAGGCCGTGATGCTGATGCCGAGTTCCCGCAGTGCCAGCTTCGCCAATGCTCCGCCGACCACACGCGCTATGGTCTCGCGTGCCGACGAACGTCCGCCGCCGCGATAGTCGCGCACACCATATTTATATGTATAGGTGTAGTCCGCGTGCGACGGCCGGAACAGGTCACGGATGTCGCTGTAGTCTTTCGAGTGCTGGTTGGTGTTCTGCACCGCGAAGCCGATGGGGCAGCCTGTCGACCGCCCCTCGAAGATGCCCGACAGGAACTCCACCGTGTCCGGCTCCTTGCGGCTTGTCGTCAGTGCCGACTGCCCCGGGCGTCGCCGGTCAAGCTCGTGCTGCACGAAGTCCTCGTCTATGGCTATCCCCGCCGGCATTCCGTCGATGACGCCGCCTATTGCCCGACCGTGCGATTCGCCGAAGCCGGTCAGGCGGTATATGTTGCCGAATGTGTTGAACATCGTCTCTTGTGTCTCCTCTGTCTTGTTGGTTATCGTCTCCTCCGGCCACGATGGCCGGACAGCGTAAAGGTAAGCAGTTTTTACGACATACAGCATGGCTGCCGTCAAAAAGGGCGCGGAACCGCCCGTCTGTGGCTGTACCGTCTGCGGTACACTCCGGTACACTGCGCAGTACACCCGAGTACATTGTGCGGTGGACTACTGTGTCATCCGCAGTACACCGCAGTACAATGCGCGGTGTACTGCAGTACATAGCGCGTTGTACTCGAGTACATAGCGCATTGTACTCGAGTACACAGCGCAGTGTACTCGAGTACAGCAATGACTGTACACACACATGTACTGAGAAAACTCCGGAAAACCGATGATGATGCTCCAAAACCATGGCTGAACGTTTACAAAACTATTGTCGAACGTCCGCAACTGCGCCCCTCTTTCGCCGGTAGTCTCATGTGGGTGAAGATCTCTGTGTCTTCTGCCGTCTCCCGCCGGAAACCCTGCCAATCGCGGCCGGCACATACGGCGCGGATTTGTCACTGTCGCGGTAGGCTCGTGTTGCCGAATGTGCTAATTTTGCGGCGGTCAACAGAAAAACTTGGTAACACAATGACAGAAGAGGAGAGGCGACAAATCATAAGCCTTATCAAGCGGGAGGTCGTGCCGGCAATAGGATGCACCGAACCCATGTGTGTGGCACTGTGTGTGGCACGTGCCACGGAGTTGCTGGGCTGCGTGCCGCAGCATGTAGACGTGCTTCTAAGTCCCAACATACTGAAGAACGCGATGGGCGTGGGCATACCCGGCACCGGCATGATAGGCCTGCCGATAGCCGTCGCCCTTGGTGCGCTCATCGGCCGTTCCGAATACCGGCTCGAGGTGCTCAAGGACTGCACGGCGGAGGCTGTGGAACGCGGCAAGGCCTACATTGCGGAGAAGCGCATAAGCATCTCCCTGAAGGAAGGCATCACCGAGAAGCTCTATGCCGAAGCCCGTTGCCGTGCCGACGGGCATGAGGCCGTGGCCGTCATCGCCGGCGGACACACCGACTTCGTGTTCCTCGGTCTCGACGGCGAGGTGTCGCTCGACAAGCGCAGGCCCGACGGAGAAGCCGGTGCCAACGACGACACCGGCGTGCCGCTGACGTTCCGCCGTGTCTACGACTTTGCCACCACGGCTCCGCCGGAAGAAATCGAATTCATCATGGAGGCGGCGCGGCTGAACCGCAAGGCCGCCGAGTTCTCCCTCACGGGCAACTATGGCCACGGCCTGGGGCGCATGCTCCAAGGTCCCACCGAGGAACGCCTCATGGGGTGCAGCATCTTCTCGCGCATACTCGCCAGCACTTCGGGAGCCTGCGACGCGCGGATGAGCGGGGCAATGATTCCTGTCATGAGCAATTCGGGCAGTGGCAACCAGGGCATCTCGTGCACGAACCCCGTGGTGGTCTACGCCGAAGAGACGCACCGGAGCCACGAGGAACTGGTGCGTGCGCTGACGCTCAGCCATCTGACGGTCATCCACATAAAGCAGAGCCTCGGCCGCCTGTCCGCCCTCTGTGGCTGCGTCGTGGCATCCACGGGTTCGAGCTGCGGCATCACCTACCTCATGGGCGGCACGTACCGGCAGATTACCTATGCCGTCAAGAACATGATTGCGAACATTGCCGGCATGATATGCGACGGAGCCAAGCCCAGCTGTTCGCTGAAGGTGACCACGGGCGTGTCGACCGCAGTCCTGTCGGCGGTGATGGCAATGGAGAACCGCCATGTCACAAGCCTCGAAGGCATCATCGACGACGATGTGGATGCCTCGATACGCAACCTGACAGACATCGGCTGTCGTGGCATGAACGAGACCGACCGCATGGTGCTCGACATCATGACGCACAAAGGCAGCCGTTAGGGCTGCCTTTGCTCATCTGTTCTCTCTCTGTCTGTCAGCATCCGCCGCATCCGCCACAGCCGCCTTCACTCTTGCATCCGCTGTCGCAGTTGCCTCCGCAGCCGCAGCCTCCTTCGCCGCTCATGATCTTCTTCATCTGCTCCACTTCCTGCTTTGTGGCAGGGCGTGACTCGATGACCTTGCCCACGAACTGCAAGTCGCATCCGGCGAGCGGGTGGTTGAGGTCGACCGTCACCTCCGTGTCGGTTATCGCGCTCACGCTGCCGTTGAAGCGTTGTCCGTCGGCGGTCATCAGCGGGATTATTGCTCCCTCGACAATGTGCTCGTCGTCGAACTGTCCGTCGATTTCGAACGTCGTCTTGGGCAGTGTCGCCACCTGGCTGTCGTCATACTCGCCGTAGGCATCGCTCTTCTCTATCGTGAAGTCGAAGCTGTCGCCCGCCTTCAGTCCGCAGATCTGTTCCTCGAAAGCCGGAATTGCCACGCCCAGCCCCGAGATGAAGTCGAACGGCTTCTTGTCTGTCGTCTCCTCGGCCAGGTCCTTGTCGCCGTCTTCTATGGTGTAGAGCTTATAGCTCAGCGAAATGAATTTGTTGTCAGTCTGTTCCATGTGTGATTTCCTGTTAGTTTTTGTTTTGTTTGTGCAACGATGCGGTTATGTTCTTTACAGCCGTAAAGGTAAGCCTTTTCCGTAATACCGCAAAATGTCTGCCGACGGGCATGCTCGCATGCCGTCGTCGTGTCACGACTCTTTCATTTAAAATG
>CAVDAU010000016.1:0-18186 GCA_963607015.1 Streptococcaceae bacterium | reverse complement strand
GGAAAAATCCCGACCATTTTAAATGAAAGAGCCGTGGTAACGGTTCTTGATTTTTGTTGTCCGAATCCTTGCACGTTAAATAAAATGATTACCTTTGCAACGGGTTAAGGCCAAGAGGATAGACTTATGAGGTCATTGTTTGCATACGTGTATTACTTTTACTTTTACTTTTTTAGCCGAGAAGTGAGAGCGGGAGTTTGCGTGTGCCAGTGACGCTAAGGACTTGAAGAAGAAAAACAGAAAACAACGATATGTGAATCCCGCTCCACACAATGTGTGAGGCGGGATTTTTCATTCAGACACAACAACAAGAAGAAAGGAGAGATGAAGAGAGTAGCCATACAGGGCGCACGCGGGTCGTACCACGACATTGCAGCCCACCAGTATTTCGAGGGCGAAGACATAGAGCTTATCTGCTGCGCCACGTTCGAGGATATCTTCACGGCGATGCGCGACGACAGCAGCGTCGTCGGCATGCTTGCGATTGAAAACACCATTGCCGGCAGCCTGCTGCACAACAACGAGCTGCTGCGGCAGAGCGGCGTGCAGATTGTGGGCGAGCACAAGCTGCGCATAACGCACAGCTTCGTCTGCCTGCCCGACGAGTCGTGGGAGGACATACACGAGGTCAACTCGCATCCCATTGCGCTGATGCAATGCCGTGAGTTCCTGGCACGCCATCCGCAGTATAAGGTGGTCGAAGCTGAGGACACTGCGCTCAGTGCCGAGCAAATCAAGAATGGAAATCTGCGCGGCCACGCCGCCATCTGTGCCAAGTATGCCGCCGGACTGTATGGAATGAAGGTGTTGGAAGAGGGCATCGAGACAAACAAGCACAACTTCACACGCTTCCTCGTGGTGGCCGACCCGTGGCAGGCAGACGAGCTGAAGCATGCACACGGCGGCACGCCCGACAAGGCCAATCTCGTCTTCACGCTGCCCCACAAGGAAGGCAGTCTGTCGCAGGTGCTGTCGATTCTGTCGTTCTATCAGATAAACCTCACCAAGATACAGTCACTGCCCATAATCGGGCGCGAGTGGGAGTATCAATTCTACATCGATGTCGTCTTCGACAACATCTTGAGATACAAACAGGCCATTGCCGCCATAGAGCCTCTTACCAAAGAACTGAAGATATTAGGAGAATATGAAGAAGGAGAGTCAAGAATCTAAGATACGTCCGGCAGAACGGCTGTCAGGCGTGAGCGAATACTACTTCTCGCGCAAGCTGAAAGAAGTGGCACGCATGAATGTGGAGGGGATGGACGTGATCAGCCTTGGCGTGGGCAGTCCCGACATGCCACCGTCAGAGGAGACCATAGCCACGCTGTGCCGCACTGCCAATGACCCGTCGGCACATGGCTACCAGCCCTACACGGGAATACCCGAACTGCGCCAAGCCTTTGCCGGATGGTACAAGAAATGGTACGGTGTCAACCTCGACCCTGCCACGGAGATACAGCCGCTCATCGGCTCAAAGGAGGGAATACTGCACGTCACGTTGGCATTTGTCAACCCCGGCGAGCAGGTGCTGGTGCCCAACCCCGGGTATCCGACCTATACCTCGTTGAGCAGGATACTCGGAGCCGAAGTCGTCTACTACGACCTGAAGGAGGAGAACGGATGGATGCCCGACTTCGACGAGCTGCGCCGCATGGACATGAGCCGCGTCAAGCTGATGTGGACCAACTATCCGCACATGCCGACAGGCACCAATGCCACGCCGGAGCTGTACCGCAAGCTCGTGGAGCTGGCACGGGAGAAAGACATCGTGGTCGTCAACGACAACCCGTACAGCTTCATCCTCAACGACAACCCGATGAGCATCCTCGGTGTCCCCGGGGCGAAGGACTGCTGCATAGAGCTGAACTCTATGAGCAAGAGCCACAACATGCCCGGCTGGCGTGTGGCCATGCTCGCCTCGAACGCCGACTTCGTGCAGTGGGTTCTGAAGGTGAAGAGCAACATAGACAGCGGCATGTTCCGTGCCGTGCAGACAGCTGCGGCCAAGGCGTTGGAGGCAGACCGTGGGTGGTATGATGCCAACAACAGCAACTACCGCTCGCGCCGCCATCTGGCAGGACAGATCATGAATGCCCTCGGCTGCACCTACGACGAGCGTCAGGTGGGGATGTTCCTCTGGGGCAAGATACCCGACAAGTACGACGACGTGGAGCAGCTGACAGAACGTGTCCTGCACGAGGCACATGTCTTCATAGTCCCGGGCTTCATCTTCGGCAGCAACGGTCAGCGGTTTGTCCGGCTGTCGCTGTGCTGCAAGAACGATCGTCTGGCCGAGGCACTGGAAAGAATAAAACGAATGAAATTATAAGAAAGACATCAACATGGAGTTAGAGTTAGAACCAATTGAGTTGGACGGCGTCAAGAACGAACGCCCGATAGTGATTGCCGGTCCCTGTAGCGCAGAGACCGAAGAACAAGTCATGACAACGGCACGCAGCCTGGCACACAACGGCATCAAGATATTCCGCGCAGGCGTGTGGAAACCGCGCACCAAGCCCGGAGGCTTCGAGGGAATGGGCGAGACCGCCCTGCCTTGGCTCGAGGAGGTGAGGAAAGAGACCGGCATGTATGTCACCACCGAAGTGGCGACAGCCAAGCACGTGGAGGCTTGCCTGAAGCACAACATCGACATCCTGTGGGTGGGCGCACGCACCACCGCCAATCCCTTCGCCATGCAGGAGGTAGCCGACGCACTCAAGGGCGTGGACATACCTGTGCTTGTGAAGAACCCCGTCAGCCCCGACCTCGAGCTTTGGATCGGCTCGATGGAACGCCTGAACCAGGCCGGCATCAAGCGCATGGCAGCCATACACCGTGGCTTCAGCAGCTTCGAGAAGCGCATCTACCGCAACCTGCCGCAGTGGCACATCCCCATAGAACTGCGCCGCCGCATCCCCACACTGCCCATCATCGTCGACCCGAGCCACATTGGCGGCAAGCGTGAGTTAGTGGCTCCGCTGTGTCAGCAGGCCATGGACTTGGGCTTCGACGGCCTCATCATCGAGAGCCACTGCAATCCCGACGCGGCATGGAGCGATGCCGCACAGCAGGTAACACCCGATATTCTCGACTACATCCTCAACCTGCTGGTCATCCGCAAGGATCATTCCAACACCGAATCCCTGACCGAGCTGCGCAAGCAGATTGACGAGTGCGACGACAACCTGATACAGGAGCTGGCAAAGCGGATGCGCATAGCACGCGAGATCGGCACCTTCAAGAAAGAACACGACATGACCATATTGCAGACGGGACGCTACTCGGAAATTCTTGACAAGCGCGGCTCGCAGGGTGCACTGTGCGGCATGGATTCCGAGTTCGTGCGCACCGTCTTCGAGGCCATTCATGCCGAGAGCGTGCGCCAGCAGATGGAGATAATCAACCAGTGAGCTATTGCCGTGCCACGGCAACAGCAACAGAGAAAAACGGATTGGATCAATGAGAATACTTATTTTAGGAGCCGGAAAGATGGGCACGTTCTTCACGGACGTGCTCAGCTTCCAGCACGAGACGGCTGTGTTCGACACCGACGAACGCAAGCTGCGCTTCGTCTACAACACATACAGATTTACCAACGTCGACGAGATACGCGACTTCGACCCCGACCTCGTCATCAATGCCGTGACGCTGAAGTACACGCTCGATGCCTTCAACACGGTGCTCCCCGTACTGCGCAAGGACTGCATCATCAGCGACATAGCGTCGGTGAAGACAGGACTGAAGGAATTCTATGAGCAGTGCGGACTGCCGTATGTGTCGACACACCCCATGTTCGGACCGACCTTCGCACGGCTTGACAACCTGAGCCATGAGAATGCCATAATAATAAAGGAGGGCGACCACCTTGGGCGCATCTTCTTCAAGGATCTGTATCAGACGCTCGGTCTGCGGATATTCGAGTACACCTTCGACGAACACGACGAGACCGTGGCCTACTCGCTCAGCATACCGTTCATCTCGACCATCACCTTCGCAGCCGTCATGAAGCATCAGGATGCCCCCGGCACCACGTTCAAGAAGCACATGGCCATTGCCCGAGGACTGGCCAGCGAGGACGACTATCTGCTACAGGAGATACTCTTCAACCCACATACCATCGAGGAGATAACCAACATCCGCACGGAGCTGAAGAAGTTGGCGGAGATCATCGACAGCAAGGATGCCGACGGCATGCGGGCCTACCTCAAGAAGATACGTGCCAACATAGCCGCCAACGCCGACTGAACAGCGGCAACGCCCACAGGGCTTCCATACAGCACGGTAACGGAGATGTCATTGCGCCACACGGCGCAGTGGCATCTCCGTTCCTGTATATCCCAAACCCGTCACTCCCTCATTTCTTGACATACATCAAGCGCATCGCGCAGGCTTCTTGATATATGTCAACCCCCAACCGACCGATACATTCGACATTTGCACACGCACTATGACAAGGTTGACAAAAGTACTTGCCCAAGCAATGACACCATACGTCCCCTTAGGGTCGGTTCTGAACAGCATGGTCAAGACCTTTTGTTAAAGATTGCTAACGACACGGCTGCAAGCTGCCTGACAGTAAGCAAATGAAACCAACAGGTAACAATGTTACCGCAGGATAACATCTTTTTGGTGTTATTAAATGAATTTACATTTGTTTCACAAAGCAAGCTTCAGAGGAGCAACGAGCCGAGGTGTCGGGCATCATAGTCGGAAATTGGAAGACCTGATATCTATCACACTATGACGAGCGGCGATTATACCAACACGATGTTGCACCATCTGAACGGCCTGTTTGGCGACAAGTGGTCTTTGGTAGTACTTAACACCATCTACAGCCATGACAATGGTGTGTCGGTGAGGTTCACCGACATCCAGAAAGAGCTGAACGGATGTTCCAGGAAAGTACTGTCGCAGACCCTGAAGAACCTGATGGACAATGAACTCGTTAACCGTGTTGCATTTCCTGAAGTGCCGCCAAGAGTAGAGTATTCTTTGACAGAGGACGGGAAGGACCTGATGCCGGCACTGCGTGCCATGGTTGACTGGACCAGCTCACACGTCAACCGCATGACTGTCGTCAAGTGCGGGGACACCACAGCCAAAGAACAACGCTCCATGTAACATTTGACTTACGAGTAACAACATATACGTAAGTACTAGACTAAGTATTATATGATAAGGCAGTCTCACGTGAGTGCCACTGCCTTTTTTCTACAAAGTCTGCGGGGAGACCTGCGATGTTGCATGACCACGGGAAAGACATAACAACAGTGTTTTTTTATTTGTAATACTTAAATTTAATTCTTATGAACAACATGATTTCTTGGAAGCACACTTTCCTCTATGGAGCTTCGCTCTTCCTCGCATGTGCCACGCCGGCCATGGCTGTTGGAGTTAGCGGAATGCCGTCAGAGGGAATCGCTTCAGTCCGGCAGAACGGGCGCACTGTCACCGTGACAGTCAACGATGCCTTGGGTCCGGTCATCGGTGCCAACGTGATCGTCAAGGGTACCACAATCGGTTCCATCACAGACATGGAAGGCCACGCCACCATCGACGGCGTGCCAAACGGTGCTGTTATTCAGGTGTCATACATCGGTTATGTGGCACAGGAAATAGCACTGAAGAACAACCAAACCACTCTCTCCGTCACTCTGCATGAGGACACCGAGACCCTCGATGAGGTCGTTGTCGTGGGCTACGGCACGCAGGCAAAGAAGGATATCACCGGTTCCGTTGCCGTCGTCAGCCGTGACGCTATCACCGAACAGCCTGTCACCACCTTTGCCGAAGCCCTTCAGGGACGTGCATCCGGTGTCTACATCTCCAACTCCGGCGGTCCTTCCGGTGAATCGACAATCCGTATCCGTGGTGTCGGAGGTGTCAACGGTTCCGACCCTCTGATCATTGTCGACGGTGTGCAGGATGTTGACATCAACTCTGTCAACCCGAACGACATCGAGTCAATGCAGGTATTGAAGGATGCTGCTGCGACAGCCATCTACGGTGCACGCGCTGCCAACGGTGTCATCATCGTCACCACCAAGCAGGGTAACAAGGAAGGCAAGGTTCGCGTGTCCTACAGCGGATATGTCTCTGCCTCCAAGATGGCAAACGACGGTTACAACACCCTCGGCGCATGGGACTTCATGAAGGCTATCCAGAAGTCACAATACAACCTCTACACCTATCGTGACGGCAATCCGAGTGCAGACTCGTTTGCCCACAACCAGTTTGGCAACTCCTACTCGAAGGATGCCGGCGGCAATTGGGTGCAGCACGACCTTGAGATGCCCTACACCATCGTTCCTAACGGTCTGTCCATCGCACAGGCAGAAGCACGCTTCGGCGGCAGCTACAGCGACGGCTCGCTCTATCAGAATATGGTGGCTGCCTATCAGGCAAACGGTGCCGACTCCTACGCGCTGTCGTCATACTATTATATAAAGGACATCCTCGGAGGTTCTGAAGAAGAAGCGCGTGCGGGTACGGACTGGTTCGACATGGTGACGCAGACAGGCATCTCCCACAACCATGAACTTTCCGTTCAGGGCGGTGGTGAGAAGGGTCAGTATGCCATCTCCCTCGGCTACATGAACCGTCAGGGAACCATCAAGAACTCCAGCTTCGAGCGTTACAGCCTGCGTGCCAACACCACGTTCAACCCCACGAAGCACTTCACTCTCGGTCAGAACACCAACGCGTCGGTGATGACCATGACCGGTGAACGTGGCCGTCAGGGCGACGCGAGCACTTTCGGTAAGACCTACACTGTGAACTCCTGGGTTCCTGCCTACAATGTCGGCGGTGACTTCGCTGCTTCACAAGGCGGTGGTGGTCGTGATGAATCGGCTTTCTCTTCAGTGATGAATGCCAAGAACGACAACAGCCGTATGTTCCGCATGCAGTCTGCCGTCTTCGCAGAGCTGAAAGACCCGTGGATCAAGGGCTTGACACTGCGCACGCAGTTCTCCGTGAACCTCATGGGCGGCTGGAGCACGTCGATGAACGAGAAGACAATTGCCTATAACAAGGAAGGCCGCTCCCGCAACTACCTGTCAGAGTCTGCCAACTGGAGCCTTGGCTGGCAGTGGACAAACACAGCCAACTATAAGTTCACGGTTGCCGACAACCACGACATCACGGTGATGTTGGGTACGGAAGCCTTGAAGTCCGGTATCGGCAAGAACATGAGCGGTACGTCCTACGACTACATCTTCGAGCGCGACCCGAACACATGGACACTTAGCAACGGCAGCGGCTCCACGATGAGCGTCAGCGGCTCATACCCGAGCAAGTTCACCATGTTCGGCTACTTCGGCCGTGCCGACTATTCCTACAAAGGCAAATATCTCGCCACGCTGACCCTGCGCCGTGATGCAGCATCCAAGTTCGCAAGCAAGAACCGTTGGGGTACATTCCCGTCGATCTCTCTCGGCTGGCGTATCTCCGACGAGAAGTTCCTCGAGAAGGCACGCTCCACATGGATGGACGACCTCAAGGTTCGTGCCGGCTACGGTACGACAGGTAACTCCAACATCGGAGCATACAAC
This sequence comes from Streptococcaceae bacterium, assembly GCA_963607015.1. Taxonomy (GTDB): domain Bacteria; phylum Bacteroidota; class Bacteroidia; order Bacteroidales; family Bacteroidaceae; genus Bacteroides. The sequence goes on along the minus strand of CAVDAU010000016.1, from coordinate 10,630 downwards.
TACGCCTTCCAGTACAGCAACTCCACACGTTATCTCTACGGCATCGCCGGCACGAACTCCGGAGCCAACACGGGCTACGGCATTACATCGTTGGGCGACTCGAACGCCAAGTGGGAGACCATGAAGATGTTCAACGTCGGTGCGGATCTGACAGCACTCAACAGCCGCTTGACTGCTACCTTGGACTTCTATGTGAAGAACACATCCGACATGCTTGTCGGAGCCAACTGGACCGGTGCAGCGGGTCTCGGCTCAAAGCCCAACATCAATATCGGTAACATGAAGAACACCGGTATCGACTTCCAGATCGGATGGCGCGACAAGATCGGTCAGGTCAGCTACAACGTCAGTGCCAACGCATCGTGGTACAAGAACGAGGTGACGAAGCTCGCATCCTCTGACCTCTATACCAGCACCCGTATCAGTCAGGTCAATGTCACCAAGGTCGGTCAGCCGGTAGCTATGTTCTACGGCTATGTCGACGACGGCATCTACAAGTCGGTTGAAGAAGTCCTGAACTACAAGAATGCCAATGGCGAGAATGTCGTGCCCTTCGGCGTTGCAGACTATCAGTCGCTGACAGAGTCTGCTGAGTCCTGGGTTGGTCACTACAAATGGAAAGATGTCAACGGCGACGGCAAGATTGACGGCAACGACAAGACCATCATCGGCAATCCTCATCCTGATCTCACAGGCGGTATCAACATCGGCCTGACATGGAAGGAATGGGATCTGAGCACATATCTGTACTACTCTCTCGGCAACGACCTCTACAAGCACTACGAGTACTACACCCTCTGGGGCGCACTTGGCAACACCTACTCTTACGAGCGCGTCAACCAGGCATGGGATCCTGTGGACAATCCCAACGGCACACTGCCTCTCTGGGTCTACGGCGATACCAGCGCAGAGAACACCGAGTCTCACTCGCACTACGTGCAGGACGGTTCTTACCTCCGCATGCAGACGCTCACCATCGGCTACTCACTGCCTAAGAAGGTCGTCAGCAAGATCGGCTTCAGCCGCATCCGCTTCTACGCACAGCTGGCAAACGTCTTCACCATCACCGGCTACGACGGTCTTGATCCTGAAGTCCGTTCCGACAATGGTTCCGGAGGTTCAAACGACATGATGAAGGGCGTGGACTACGGTTCCTACGGCATGCCGCGTCAGTATCTGTTCGGCGTAAATGTGGACTTCTAAAGACGGAGCAACCCCCTTGCGGGGGATCACAGAGAACATTTTTCAGAAACAAATAATACTAAGAAACAACATGAAAAAAGCTATATTATATTCAGCATTGGCTCTTGGTTCACTGTCACTGGCAAGTTGCGGCGACAGCTTCCTCGAGCTTGATCCGGCAGGATCGGTGAGCGAGGGTACGCTGACCACCGCCGAAGGAGTCGACTATGTGCTGACAGGAGCGTATGCTTCAATGTACAACATGACACAGGCTCAGTGGATGGGTGGAGCCTCGCCCAGCAACTGGACATTCGGCGACATCGCCGGTGCCGATGCCAACAAAGGCTCGCAGTCTACAGACCAGCCTGACCTGACGCAGTTGGAGATCTTTGCTTTCTCAAGCTCAAACTCCTACCTGCTGTCGAAGTGGAACGCAGCCTTCGAGGGAATCAAGCGTGCCAACAACGCCCTGTCCATCGCCAAGAAGTTGGGCGACGCACTGCCGAACAAAGATCAGGTTGAAGGACAGGCACTGTTCATCAAGAGCTTCTGGAACTTTGAGGCCATACGCGTGTTCGGTGCAGCCTTCCCGTATGTGTCGCTTGACGCTTACGAGGCAAGCACAGACCCCGACATCACCAATGTCAACGAGAGCGGCGACTATGTCTTCATCTGGAGCAAGGTCGAAGCCGACCTCAAGGAAGCCATCGACAAGCTGCCTGCCACATGGAGCGAAGGCGAGTATGGCCGTGCAACCTCATGGATGGCAAAGGCCCTGCTGGCAAAGCTGTATCTGTACTGGTCGTCTCCCTATGTTGACGGAGCCACGATGAACGGCAATGCCGACCACTGGAAAGATTGCAAGGAGCTGCTTGTCGACATCATGAACAACGGTGTCGATGCCAAAGGACAGCGATACAAGCTGGCAGACAGCTATGCAGAGTTGTTCAACGCAGCGACATCCGACTGGACCGGCGAATCGGTGTTTGACATTCAGGCAACAATCAGCGGCACGCAGACAGACACCAACACCCAGAACCACTCATGGGCTATAGGCCTGCCCGGTGCTTCCGGTGTCGGTGGTTGGGGCTTCTACCAGCCGACGTACAACTTCGTCAACACATTCATCGTAGACGAGAACGGTCTGCCGGCAGCAGACTATGCCGGCCGCGAGCCTCTGAGCCACAAGGAAGGCAGCGAGATTGTGTCGGACTTGACGACCTACACAGACCCGCGCATCGAGGAGTGCATCGGCCGCTTTGGCGTTCCGTTCTTGGACTATGGCGTGCCTGTGACAGCCAATGCCGCATCTTGGGTGCGCGACACGAGCAACGGTGGTGTCTACATGAACAAGAAGAACCAGCCGTTCATCTCCGACCGCGGATCCACGTCTGAATCGACTGTCTCCGTGTCGTCGGCAAAGAACTATCACTGCATCCGCTATGCGGAAATCCTGCTTATGCGTGCCGAGGTGGCGATACACGACGGTGAACTCGCCACGGCACAGGAACTCATCAACCAGGTGCGTAAGCGTGCAGCCAACAGCGTGCCTATGGCAGCCGACAACGAGGTCTATTACGCCGCAGCCGACATGGACACTCCTACCGGATACACACTGGACGACAAGGCCAACGGCCGCACTGTGACAGGTACGGTGGCCAACTATCGCATCGGTCTCTATACCACCCCGTTCACACAGGAGACTGCCACCACGGCACTCCGTCGTGAATATCGTGCAGAGTTCGGTATGGAGGGACACCACTGGTTTGACCTTGCCCGTTGGGGTGTGGCAGCGGAAGAGCTAAACAAGTTCCGCGACTATGAGAATCAGTACATCAACAAATATACGAACCCCTACAATGAGAAGTGGGTGACGTATCCGGTGCCACTGACCGAGTTGCAGACCGCAGCCGGACGCTTCGTCCAGACGCCATATTGGAAGTAATAGTTTGAGATATAGGCAAGGACAATGTTCCTGCCGCATGTTAGGTGACGTGAGGCGTGTCGAGTTCTTCGGCACGCCTCACTCATTCTGTGGTGTCACTGAGTCAATGGGCAAGACAAGTATGATGAGGGCAGAATGGGCTTTCGGAGAAGCACGGCTCTTTCATTTAAAAGGCTTGGATTTCTTCCAAACTGCAGGATATGACTTCTGACTTCTACGCTTATGTTTGAAATGGCAAAGTCTTATGTTTGAAATGGCAAAGTCTTATATTTGAAAGTGCCGGCGCAAATATAAGACCCGACAAGCCTTCAGGTTTTATGGATAAATGAAAGAACCGTGTCGGAGAAGTAGTACTTACTCTGCCAAGTAAGTACTACTGACTTGACCATTGAAGTATATCTTACTTTACAAGGTAAGTACTACTTACACGGGCAGGGCAATCCCCACACGCGGGACTTACTTGCGATAGGTGACGTTGATGCCGCTGTCGTCGCGCAGCATGTCGGATATGGCACGTTCGTTCAGGTTCACGCGTCCCTGCACCAGCTCGGGTATGTTGTAGGAGAAGTACAGGTCGTCATAGTACTTCTTGGGATTCTTCTGCGGCAGCAGGAAAGGCTTGTGGGCCTTGCCCTGAGCGTCGATGTATGTGAAATAGGGCTTGGTATAGAGTCCGTCGTCGCGGCGGCTGCTGAAGACCATCCATCGGCTGTTGTGGCTCCAGGAGTGATAGCTCTCGGCATCGGGGCTGTTGGCTTCCGTCATCGGGTCTGCCTCGCCCGTCTGCAGGTTGATGAGGCAAAGGTCTGCATCCTTGTGCCAGATGGACCACTGTCCGTAGGGCTGTCGGGCAACGACAATGAACTTGCCGTCGGGCGACACGCGCGGGAACGACACGCTCAGGGAGTCTGCCGCAGCATTGTAGACGGTATCGACCTTGTTGCCGAAGGTCTGTGTCTGCGGGTCGAAGTCGATGCGGCAGAGGTTGTAGTGCAGTTCCTTGTAGCGTTCGGGCATCGGATCGACCGCCTTTGCCGATACGAAATAGAGGCTCTTGCCGTCGGGAGAGAACGCCGGCTGTGTCTCGAAGGCGGCATCGCTCTTCAGCAGGTCGCAGGAAAAGACCTGATGCGACTTGACATCATAGACCACAATGTCGGAGGCAGAGTCGAAGCCTTCAAGACGGTTCGGGTGGCTCATGTAGAAGAACTGACCTATGCCATTGACGGAGAAGGCTATGATGTCCTCCGTGGGGTGCCACGAGGGATAGGTGAATGTCGATATGGTCTCGGGTGTCTTGGTGTTCAGCTTCTCCATCCTGCCGTTGTCCGCCACTATGGTTCCGCTGAACCAGGCTCGCGAGTGGAACATCATCTTGTCGGGGTTCTGCATCTGGAACGAGTGGCAGTTCTGACAGTTGAGGTCTGTAAGGGTGTTCTCGTAGATGGCATCCACGTCGAAAGACGTGATGTCGCGCTGATATATGCCCATCCTGTCCCACGGCGAGTAGCCGGGAGGCACAAGTCTGTAGACAAGATACGGGTCGATGTCGTCCTCTGCCACGCTGACTGTGAACGGACGGTATGCCTCCCACTCGCCGGCAGATTGCCGGCAGACAGTGAGCCGTATCTCGCTGCCCGCCTGCCGGCGCAGCAGGTCGTGCCACTTGCTCTGCGGAATGTCGAACACACCGTCGTCTCCACGCACCTGAAAAGACACGTTGCCGCCCTCCACAATCAGGCATGTCGGGGTATCGTCGTCAGCATCCATGAGCTGGAAATTCAGCGGGGCAATGTTCGGCGGCACAGTCACTCCCTTGTAGTCGGGAAAGATTGCAGGCTCTTCGTCAAGGGTTCTGCCGGTCTTGATGTCTGTCCGGCAGGCTGTCAAGAGCATGGCTATCGATACGAGAATGGTCGTTATCTTCTTCATACGCGCGTCAGTTGAACATGAATTGATACCATATAGTGTTGCCGAACTCCTTGCGCATGGTCACCGCAGGATTGGTTCTGCCTCTCTCGGCCTGTGCGAGGCTGTTCATGAAATGTATGTAGCGTCCGACGGTCTCCTCGTCGACACCGTGCGAACGGCAGTAATCAATGTTGTCTCCGTTGACCAACAGGAAGACCTCCTGTAGCTGTGTGGGGAACGGATTCAGTACGGGAGTGTTCCAAAACTTCTCCACCACGCGGTTAGTATATTCGGTGTCGCGATAGAGAAAAAGGTAGGCAATGAGGTAATCGCGGGCGTTCGTGTCCTCGGGATTGGTCTCCAAGGTCTTGATGAGACACTCGAAAGTGTCTGTTGTCGTGAAGTCGTCTGCCGGCAGATTTCGGCGCATCAGTCCCAGCTCGGGGTCTGCCGCCACTGCCGCATCATCGTAGAGGAAGCGGCGCATGTCTGTTGCCCAACTGCCGTATCGCCATGTCTTCTCGAGCAGCGTGATGTACTTTTCCGCAACGGCGTAGGCTCCTCTTATGAGGTTTGTCTTGACGAGCATCTTCAGCATCGTGGGCTGTCCGTAGGTGGTACACTCGAAGACATCGTGCGCGTGGTTCTGTGCCGCACCCATGTCTCCCATTTGGTAGGTCACGAGGGAGAAGATGAACGACAGCGGCACGTTGGTATCTGTCGTCTCGCGTGCCACCATGATGTTCTGTATGTCCTTTTGCGGATAGCGGAAGAAGTGCGTCAGCAGCATGTGCTTCTTTGAGAGGGCAAGGTTGACGTAGTTCATCACCAGGTAGTTCTGCGAGTAGGCATTGGGATTGCCGAGGATGTCGTCCCAGTCTTCCGTGATTGCGTCGTGCTGTAGTTCAAGCAGGATGTTGGTGTTCTTGCGGTCTCTCTCGCCCAAGACGTAGATGAGGACGGCGACGCACAGGAACGAAGCAAGTCCCAACATCAGGCGCACACCGGCTTTGCCGGACATCTTCAGCTTGGAGAATGCCCAAGAGACAAAAGGCAGGGCGGTCACGCCCAACCATGAATATTTGAGGCTGCCCGGAACGGGGAGCAGCATGCTGTAGTACAGGTCTTGGCTGAAAGCCGAGAGCATCGTAGGCAGCAGACTCCAACGGTAGGCCAAGAAGAGTGCCAATGCTGTGAAGGCGACGGTGAAAGCCTGGAAGAACCACCTGTCTCTCCGCGCAAGCATATCATTGACAAATACGAACACGGCAAACGGCAGGCAGACGGATCCTGCCAGATAGAGCAGAAGCACGGACAGCGCAGTGCCGCAAGCCATACGAGCATAGAGGGACAGCTTCGTCGCAAGCCACGCATGGAGTGCCATGAAAGCACAGAGCAGCACGAAGCAGACAAAGCCCTGATAGAGATAGTATTCGTCGTTGAGGTTGCTGAGTTCGAAAGCAAGCGGAACGGCACAGAGCGGAAGAAGTAGCGCGTTGCCGCTGCCGCAGTGCCTCTTGCAGGAATGCCACAAGGCAAAGACGGCAATCACAGCCAGCAAAGCCGTGACGATGGCTCCCGCACCTTTGACGAAGAAGAACTGGGTGAAGACGTGCGAGAGGAACAGAGACGGACCGGCAACGCCATGATAGCGTTGGAACAACAAGTCCCAATCCCAAGCCAATATCTGCTGCTGCTCGCGATGGTAGAAAAGAAACTCCTGCACGCTCTGTAGCTGCACCGCAAACAAGGCGAACAGCAACGCGACAAGCAAGTACGGGAAGTATCGTTCAATCTTCTGCATCATAAGGAGGAGTTTGCTTAAAGCAAAGAAAGAGTGTGCGCCTGTCGGCGCACACTCTTTCTCAAAGATAACAATTTATCAATCGCATCATCAATAACCCCAAGCCTGTGTCAGGTTTGTGTTCGTTGCGATCTGGTTGGCAGGAACAGGCCATACATAGGTGTGGCCGTCCATCTTCGTCTGATCGTAAGGCGAAGCAGATACGTTCACAGGAACACCAACGTAGCGGTCAACAGTCGGCTCGTTGAGGATGGCATAGCGAATCATGTCCTGACGGCGTGTGCCTTCCCATGCCAACTCCTTCTGACGCTCGTCGCCGATAACCTGCAGGCTGACTTCTGTCAGTGCGGGCAGACCGACACGTGCACGAGTGTCGTTGACTTCCTGCAAAGCCTTGGCTGTTTCGCCCAAGCGATACTCAGCTTCGGCACGCATCAGCTTGGCATCGGCAAAGCGGAAGACCACGAGGTCGTTGCCCGGATAGCTTGCGTTTGATGTAGTGAAGTCGAATGCATACTTTCTGAAGCGTGCACCTGCACTCTTGACCACATGCTGGAAGAACTGGTCGTCGGTGAAGCTGCTGTAGGCTGCCGGCTTCTTTGCCTTGAGTGCAGCCTCGGAGCTTGACATATCAATAACAGGCCACAACGGCATGTATTCCAGAGCCAGCTCTGTGTTGAGGAGGCTTGCATCGTTGTTGAAGCCGTCGCTCACTCTCTCGCCTGTCTCCTCTACATAGTCACGGTCGATGTAGAAGTTGTACTCGAAGCGCGGGTCGCATGTGGACAAATCCTGCTTGTCGGAGGTATATCCGTAGACCTCTGCCAAGTGTCTTGTTGCGCAAGGACCGTTCCAAGAAGAGAAGCCCTTGTAGACAGAGTGACCTGCATGGTTGTAGTGCCAGGAACGACGGTGGTGATCCCAGCTGCGCTTGTAGGTCTCGGCATCGTTAGGAATTGTCCAGATGTTCTCCACAGAGTTCTCGTTGTTGACGATGAAGTTCTCCGTGTAGGTAGAAGCCAGTCTGTAGCCAAAGTCGTTCTCGAGCTTGTCCACGCAGTAGATGGTAGCCTCCAGAGAGTTCATCTCCTTACCGTCGATGGTCATCTTGACATTCTTCATGAGGTTGGTGATGGTCTGTCCCTGAGCTTCGTCGATTTTCTCCTCACCCGACATGTCGTTGCCGAGGTAGTCCTTAGCCCAGTTGGGCTGCGTCACGTCAAGCTGGAACACAGATGCGTTCAGAGCCAGCTTTGCCAATACCATGTAAGCGACAGGCTGGGTCATACGTCCGTAGTAGACGCCTGACTTCTGCGACTGGTCTGTAGACAGGTAAGGCAGACATTCCGTAAGTTCGCTAACTGCGAAGTCGAAGATTTCCTTGCGGGTCGATGACTTTGTGTCGGAGACGCTCTGGCTTGCGGAAGTCACAAGAGGAGCAACGCCGTAGTGATCGCACAAAGTGTAGTACAGCATTGCGCGGAATGCACGCAGCTCGTAGATGTAGTCTTTGGCTGCTTCCATCTGGTCGGCATAGCCCTCCAGCTTTGCAATGGCACTGTTGGCCAAGGCAATGGCCTCATAGCAGTTTGCCCAGTTGCCCTGCGATCCGTGTGACGGCATGATGTTGTGGGTGAACTTGTTCTGAGGCACACCACCGTCAACCCAGTCACCCAGACGTCCGGGGATGAAGAACTCATCTGAAACGAAGCCCGAAGCATCCACCCCGTATGTCTGCTGGCAGTTGCCGATGTTGTTGTAGACGGCGGCGACAGTGTTCAGATAGATCAGGGTCTCGCTCTGCATAGCGTCCTTCTCGAAGAAGGCACTTTCAGGATTTTCGTCGAGGCTGCACGATGCCATCATGCCCGCAGCCACGATCAATGAGCCGAAAATATATTTCTTCATAATCATTTTTTCCTTTTTAGATGTTTAGAATGTTACGTTTAACTGGAGAGAGAATGTACGCTGCAATGGGTAAACGCGCTTGTCATCAACACCTAAGTTTCCTACTGTACCCTCACCTACAGACTGCATACCCGAAATGGAGGTAGAGTTGATCAGAGGAGTCAGACCGCTATAGCCGGTGATTGTAGCAACGTTGTTGCAAGACAATGCCAGGCGGCAGCTCTGCATGAACTTAGGAAGCTTCGAGAAGTTGTAGCCTAAAGTGATGTACTCAAGGTGTACATAGTCGCCGTTCTCCAGCCAGTAGTCAGAGTTCACGATACCATGGATGCCTGTGCCGTTGCCGCCCGTAGGAGCTTCGTCGAGCACGTTGTAGGCGTTGATCATATCCATGTTCATGTAGGTCTCATAGGTACCGTTGTAGATCTTGTGACCGAAAGCACCGTTGAACTGTGCAGTCAGATCCCAGTTCTTGTACTTGAACGCGAGGTTCAGAGAGCCTGTCCACTTGGGAAGTGCCTGACCAGCCACATAGCGGTCGCCACCTTCAGAAGAGGTATCGATCTTGCCGTCGCCGTTCAGGTCTTCAAGAACGTAACCGCCGTTCTCGTCGAAGCTGTTGAACTTAGGAATGAAGAACGTACCTACGGGGTAGCCCTCGATGAGGTATGTAGTACCACGTCCGTCGGACAGACCGGAAGAACCATAGACACCGGCGATCTCGATGTGCGCGGCAGGAGTCAGTTCCTGACCCTTGTAAGTACCCGAGAGCTTGGTCAGCTTGTTCTTGTTGTATGCAGCGTTCATGTTTGCAGAGAACGTGAAGTCCTTTGTCTTGACGATGTCGCCGCCGATAGAGAACTCGAAACCGTTGTTCTGCATCTCACCGATGTTGGCAAGCAGAGAGCCGTATGTGAACGGAGGCACAGGCACGTCGTAGGTGTACAACATGTTCGATGTTGTCGAACGATAGTAGTCGAGTGTCACGTTCAGGCGGTTGTCGAAGAAGTTTGCGTCGATACCGACGTCAAATGTCTTCTTTGTCTCCCACTCAAGGTCAGGGTTGGCATTCTGATAGATAGCGTAGGTAGTTGTCTTCGAGCCGTTGTAGACTGTTACGCCGTTCGGCTTCATAAGCTCAAGAGAGTTGTAGGCATCGATAGCGTCCTGATTACCGGTGACACCGTAGCCTGCACGCAGCTTCAAGTAGCTGATGACGGAGTTGTGCTTGAGGAACTCCTCGTTGCTGATGACCCAAGCGGCAGATGCCGACGGGAACCAGCCCCACTTGTGGTTGGCACCCAGCTTGGAAGAACCGTCGGTACGGACATTGACTGTCGCGATGTAGCGGTCGTTGTAGACGTAGTTCACACGTCCCATGTAGGACATCAGCTTGTTGTTGACCTTGTTTGAAGTGACATCGCCATAGTTGACTGTTGCACCGGCTTCCATATTGTTGAATCCGAAATAGTTGGTTCCGAAGTTGCGTGCAGCAGAGGTATTGGTGAACGTTGTGTAGGACTGAGCCTCGACCAGACCCAGGGCATCGATGTGATGCTTGCCGAAGTCCTTGGTGTAGGACAGCTGGATGTTGCCCATAACGTCCGTGCGTCCGGTGTTGCCAATGTAGGCATAACCGTTGGAGCCTTTACCCATGTAGATGTTGTTGGGCACGTAAGCCTTGGAAGAGAGGTTCATCTTCGTGTAAGAACCGAAACCGCTCAGGTCAAGACCTTCGAGGATGGTCCATGTCAGACGGCCGTGAGCATTCAGGACAGTCACATCTTGCTTGTTCTCAACCTGAAGGATGCCGACAGGGTTGTAGGCGTTCACACCTGCGTCGTTCTGGACATACTGTCCGTCAACCGGCTCTGCGGAGT
>CAVDAU010000015.1:0-19069 GCA_963607015.1 Streptococcaceae bacterium | reverse complement strand
ATCAGGCCTGCCATCAGTGCGACCATCGTGTCTATCGACGCCACGCTGAATCCGTCCTTTATGAGGTCAATGTCCTTGCGGAAGTAGCATGCGTAGGTGCACAGACAGCAGAGACCCACGCTGAGCGAGAAGAAAGACTGTCCCAAGGCAGAGAGGAATGTCGCTCCCGTCACCTTTGAGAAGTCGGGCTTGAGCAGGAATGACAGTCCTAACGATGCGTCAGGCAATGTCACCGAGCATATCATCGGCACGATGAGGCAGATGAAAAGTATTGGCATCATTATCTTTGACGCACGCTCAATGCCTTTCTGCACTCCCGATGCCACAATGCCGAACGTCAGTGCCAGAATGAAGAACAACCACATCAGTGGCTGTGCAGGGTCGGACGTGAATGTGGCAAAGTCCGTGGCGTAGTCGGTCGACATCCTTCCTGCAAAGTCGTTTATTCCCGCACGCCAAGCATATTCCAGTGTCCATCCGGCTACCACGGCATAGTAGCTCAGCACGAGGAAGCCCGCCACCACGGGCAACAGTCCCATGAGCCGCCAGCCTTTCTTGCCACCGCTCATGGAGTAGAACGAGTTTGACACATCGCTGTGTCCGTAGCGTCCTATGGCAAACTCTGCCACCATTATGGGCGCGGCTATTAAAAACATAAATACCAAGTATATCAGTATGAATGCCGCTCCGCCGTTCTCTCCCGTCTCTGTCGGAAATCTCCAGATGTTTCCAAGTCCTACAGCCGAGCCTGCGGCCGCCAGGATGGCACCTATCTTGCTGCCAAACCCGACATGGTTATTTGTATTTGCCATAGTTTGCTTCTAATTCTTTTTCATTTGCCTGCTCAAAGTTTGCAAATGTAACCACTATGGCGCAAATGGCAAAGGAAAAACGTTCATGGGTCAATATTCGGCAGTCAGCATCTGCTCCAGCTCCTCGGCATTAAGGTTGCGGTAGAACCCTCCGTGTTGTGTCACGGTGATGCTGCCTGTCTCCTCAGAGACGACAATGGTGAGTGCGTCCGTCTCCTGCGATATGCCCAAGGCGGCACGATGCCGCAACCCCAGTTCCTTGGGAATATCGAGATTGTGCGACACGGGCAGTATGCAGCCGGCAGCCTTGATGCGTTTCCGGCTGATGACCATGGCTCCGTCGTGCAGCGGACTGTTCTTGAAGAAGATGTTTTCTATGAGACGCTGGTTGATTGCGGCATCTATCAGGTCGCCGGTCTTGACAATCTCGTCGAGCGGAAGTGAGCGTTCCATCACGATGAGTGCTCCCACCTTGCCCTTCGACATGCTGAGGCATGCCATGACAATGGGCATGATGTCCTCGATGTTTGCACTCTTGCGCTTGTTGCCCGAGAACAGGCGGGCAAAGATGCCGGTGTTCTGTCTCGAACCGAGAGTGAAGAGGAAGTGGCGTATCTCTTCCTGAAACAGGATGATGACCGCCAGCACACCCACGCTGACCAACTTGTCCAGTATGGAGCCGAGCAGACGCATGTCGAGCACCTGTGTCACCACGAGCCAGACAAGCACGAAAATCATCAGACCCTTGAACACGCGCATCGACCCCGATGCCTTCATCAGCTTGTATGTGTAGTACAGCAGCGAAGCCACCAGCAGAATGTCGATGAAGTCTTTTATCCCAAAATTGAAGAACACGGCTTGCATATATATAATATGTATAATGTGTATTCAGTTGTCCGTAGTGAACTCGAACTTCCTCGTCTGCTCCACAATCCTTATCGCCTCAACAGCCTGCCGCACATCGTGTACACGCAGGATGTCGGCACCTTTCAGCAATGCCACGGTGTTCAGGACGGCTGTTCCGTTGAGAGACCCCTCGGCATCGGTATCCAGCAGGCGGTATATCATCGACTTGCGCGATATGCCTACCAACAGCGGCATCTCGAATATGCGGAACTCGTCAAGGTGTGCCATCAGCTCATAGTTGTGCTCTAATGTTTTGCCGAAGCCGAAGCCGGGGTCGAGGATGATGTCCTTCGCTCCGAGGTCACGCAGTGTGGCAACCTTGCGTGCCATGAACAGCATCACTTCCTTCAGGATGCCATCCTTGTAGGCAGGTGCATCCTGCATGTCGTGTGGCGTTCCCTGCATGTGCATCAGGCAGTATGGTACGCCAAGACGTGCAGCCGTGGGCAGCATCCGGTCATCAATCTCTCCTGCCGATATGTCGTTTATGATGGCCACGCCATATTCCTCGACGCACATCCTTGCCACATCGGCACGGAACGTGTCCACCGATACCACAGCCTCCGGAGCCACCGAGCGCAATGCTTCAAGCCCGTTGCGCAGGCGCGTCATCTCTTCTTCGGCAGAGACATCGGCAGCCCCCGGGCGTGACGAATATCCGCCTATGTCTATGATGTCTGCACCCTCGTCCAGTATTTGCCGGACACGTCTCCTCACGTCGTCAGCCCCTTGCTTGCGGCTTTCCGCATAGAACGAGTCGGGCGTGACGTTGAGTATGCCCATGACACGCGGCACAGACAAGTCCATCAGCTTCCCGTTCACGTTTATGTATCTTGCAAACATCTGTAGTCTGTCCTCTTTGTGTTTCACAAAAGTATGAAAAAACAAAACTTGCACTACCTTTGTGTGTCAAGAAAAAGAAGAACCATGACCGAAAAGGATTTAACCCGTCTCTATGAGTTGTTTCGCAGTTGCAACGGCGTGACCACAGACAGCCGCCACTGCCCCGAAGGATCTATGTTCATTGCCTTGAAGGGCGATAAGTTCAATGGAAATGCCTATGCTGCCACGGCCTTGCAGAACGGATGCCGCTTCGCCGTGGTTGATGATGCAGGCCTCTGTGACCTGTCCGACAGCCGCTATGTACTTGTCGATGACGGACTGGAGACACTGCAACGTCTTGCCAATTTCCACCGTCTCCGCATGGGCACAAAGTTGATAGGCATCACCGGCACCAACGGGAAGACCACGACCAAGGAACTGACTGCCGCTGTGCTGAGCCGCAAGTACAACATCCTTTACACTCAGGGCAATCTCAACAACAGCATCGGTGTCCCGCTGACCTTGCTGCGCCTCAAGGAGGAGCACCGGTTGGGCATCATTGAGATGGGAGCCAGCCACCCCGGCGACATCAAGGAGCTTGTCGACATTGCCGAGCCGGACTACGGACTGATTACGAATGTCGGGCGTGCCCACCTTGAGGGCTTCGGATCTTTCGACGGTGTCGTGCGCACCAAGACCGAACTGTATGACCATCTGCACGGCAAGGACAATACGCCGGCATTCCTCAATGCAGACGATGACATACTTTCCGCTCATGCCTACGGACTTCGGCTCATCACCTACGGGACATCCGACGGCTGCTATGTGCAAGGTCGTCCTGACGGAACCGGCGTGTTCATGTCGTTCGACTGGAAGTCTGGCGATGGCGGTGCATGGCATCATGTGCAGACCAAGCTCATCGGCAACTATAACTTCACCAATGCCTTGGCCGCTGTCGCCATAGGGACTTACTTCGGCGTTGATGCCGGCGATATATGTCAGGCCATAGAAGGCTATGTCCCGACCAACAACCGATCTGAACTGGTGCATACCGACAGCAACACACTGATTGTGGATGCCTATAACGCCAATCCCAGCAGCATGCAGGCCGCCATCGACAACTTCAGCCGGTTGCCGATGGAAGACAAGATGCTTATCCTCGGAGATATGCGCGAGTTGGGAGCCGACAGTGAGGCGGAGCACCAAAAGGTGGTGGACAAACTCGTGTCGGCAGGCTTCAAGGACGTGGTTCTTGTGGGCGAGTGCTTCGCGCACACGCGCAACAGCTTCGTCTGTGTGCCTGATGTCAGCACCCTCACCGCCATGCTCCGCAAGGAAAAGCCCACGGGCAAGACCATACTCATCAAGGGTTCCAACGGCACCAAGCTCTACACGTTGCCGGAATATCTGTAGATCCGGCAGGCGTGTGCGCCTACTTCTTGCTATCGTTCCACAGATAGCGACGCATGACGAAGAGCGCGAACAATGTGGCAAGAAGCACCCCTGCGGCATCGGCATAGAAGTCAAGCCAGTCGCCGGAACGGTAGTCAGTGGCACATCCCTGGACAATCTCCACCAATCCGCCATAGATCAACGGACAGAGCGATGCACCTATAATGGCATGCCACAAGGACGCTTTCCCCTTGCGGTGACCGCGCAGGAACTCAAACCAGGGCACAACCGACATGCCGAAGTACATGCACACATGCACGACCTTGTCTATATTGGGAATATTGTCAAGATCGGTTGACGGTGCACGGAAAAAAGACAGGTAGGTCACAACCGCTATTATAAGCAATGACAAGGGGTATCGTTTCAGTATTGTAGGCATAGGTCTAAATTTTTACAATATGCCTGCAAAGATAAGGAAATGTCTTTATCTTTGCATCGGTTTAGAGCTTTTGATAAGTCATTTTGAAACTTTTAGCATATTTATGGCAAATGAAAGTAGGGCGACGTTCGGCAGCAAGATAGGCACAATCTTGGCTGCGGCAGGGTCGGCAGTAGGATTGGGAAACATTTGGCGTTTCCCCTATCAGGTTGGCAACGATGGAGGTGCACTCTTCATTCTTCTCTATATCGTGTGCATCATCTTCTTCGGTATACCCGTCATGGTGGCTGAGTTCAGCATCGGCCGCCGTTCGCGTTCCAACACGGCAGGAGCCTACCAAAAGCTGGCACCCGGCACAGCGTGGAAATGGGTGGGACGCTGGGGCGTGCTGACCGGATTTCTCATATTGGGATATTATAATGTGGTTGCCGGCTGGACACTGGAATACGTCTATGCGGCAGCATCAAACTCTTTCGTCGGGAAAGATGCGGCACAGTTCTCCGAGGCATTCAGCAACTTCGCCGCCAGTCCCGTCAGGCCCGTGATGTGGTTGGTGCTGTTCATGCTGGCCACGCATTTCATCATCACGAAAGGCGTACAGAAAGGCATTGAGAAGTCTGCCAAGATATTCATGCCGGTACTGTTCCTGCTGCTCGTGGTGCTTGCTGTCTGCTCGGCGTTGCTGCCTGGCGGCAATCTCGGACTTGAGTTCCTCTTCAAGCCGGACATCAGCAAGCTGAATGCCCACGCTTTCCTGTCTGCATTAGGACAGACGTTCTTCTCGCTGAGTCTTGCCATGGGGTGCCTGTGCACCTATGCATCATACTTCCCCAAGAGTACGGATCTCACGCGGACGGCCTTCAGTGTGGCGAGCATCGACACCTTCGTGGCCATACTTGCCGGAGTGATAATCTTCCCTGCGGCTTTCTCGGTAGGCATACAGCCCGACGCAGGTCCAAGTCTGGTGTTCATAACGTTGCCCAATGTCTTTACACAAGCCTTTGCGGGCGTTCCATGGCTGGCATATATACTCAGCCTGTCGTTCTATGTCCTGCTGGCACTGGCGGCACTGACATCGACCATCTCGCTCCATGAGGTGGTGACGATATATCTCAATGAGGAGTTCAACATGACGCGCGGACGGGCAGCACGCATAGTCTCGTGTCTGTGTATGCTCATTGGCGTGGTCTGCGCCCTGTCCATGGGCATCGGCAAGGACTTCACGGTGTTTGGCATGACGCTGTTCGACTTCTTTGACTTCTTCACGGCCAAGATCATGTTGCCCATAGGCGGCTTCTTCATCTCCATATTCACGGGATGGTATCTTGACAGGAAGATCCTCCGCGAAGAGCTTAACAGTGCAGGGACTCTGCCGCCATTTGTATATAAGACCCTTGTCTTCATCCTCAGATTTGTGGCACCGATAGGCATCGCATTGATATTTGTCAATGAGTTAGGGCTGTTCTGACATGTCGGGTTTCTTCAAGGACTTCCATTACTACAGGCCTGAAGAGAAACGCGGCATTGCCGTCCTGCTGGTAATCATATTCGTGCTGATAGGCGTAAACACCGCCGTGTACTACAACAGGCAGGGAGACAGCCCGAAAGCAGACGATGATGTCTCCGAGCAGGAGTTCGCGGAGAGCTATGACAGTTTGGTGCAGAAGGCACAGGGTGATGGCAGAAAGTCCGCACGTCGTGACAATGCTCCGTCGCGTCCGGCATCTGTTGCGGATGAGGCTGTCGTCTCGCTGCATCCTTTTGATCCCAATGTTGCCGATTCTGCCGAGCTGCGTCGGCTGGGACTGCCTGCATGGATGGCCCGCAACGTTGTGAAATATCGCGACAGTGGCGGACGCTTCCGTCAGCCGGAGGACTTGTTGCGCATCTACGGAATGGACAGCGTGCTGTATGGACGCATAGAGAGTTATGTGCGCATATCCGAAGAAGACAAACGTCCGGCGAGAGATACTGCGTCGCTGTTGTTGCCGCGCGAGCCGAGGAAACAGACCTACACATCCGACAAGTTCACCCGTGACACCCTGATAGAAATCAATACGGCAGACACTGTGCTGCTGAAGCGCATCCCCGGTATAGGCAGTGTCATTGCGCGGATGATAACCGACTACAGAAATCGTCTTGGCGGTTATTACAGCATCCAACAACTTCGTGAAATCAATATTGACGCCGACAGATTGCTGACATGGCTATATGCCGACAGCACACTGATAACCAAGATACCTGTCGGCAGCACCGTGCCGCGTCTTCGTCGGCATCCATACATAAACTACAGTCAGGCACGTGTCATAAAGGAATACAGAGACAGCCACGGACAGCTCTCCTCGTTGAGGCCGCTGAAGCTGTATGAAGAGTTCACCGAGGAAGACCTCAACCGCATCAGCCGCTATATAGAGTTCGACTGAACCGTAGAATGAAGTTCCTGTGAAGGCTCGATTGTCTCAAGAGTGGCTGTCAATCTCTGCGAGGGCAAAGGCATAGGCTCCGGCAGAGATGGCTTTCGATGCCCCGAGTTTGGAGATGGTGATGCCGATGCGCTTCATGCTGTCATACTCCATGGTGCGGTCTGTCCCCCTCACCGCAATGAGCTTGCTGTTGCCACGGGCAAAGGCTTCGAACTCTTCGGGGTTGTCGAGGTCGAACACCTCCATCTGTATGCGTCGCACGGTGTCTCCGCCGACGGTTCTGAACGTGCTGCGCATCTCCTTGAGCAGCGACGGCATGATGAGATGGCGTGCTGCCGTGATGCCACCGCCGATGACTATAATGCCGTCTATGAGCTGTGCGGTTATGGCCATGGCGTCTCCTGCCACTTCGCCCATCTCGGCAAAGGCTCTGCGTGCTTTCTCTGCATTGCCGGGACGCTTCCCGTCGGCAATGTCGCAGATGTCTTTAGGCTCAAGGGCGGTGTCGTGGTCGCCTGACTCTTCGGCATACACGCGTTTCACGGCTCTGACAGACACGCCTTCCTCCACTATGGTGCGGCTGATGTTCTTGTGCGGAAGGCAGAAGGTCTCCACACATGAGTTGTCACCACGGTTCAGCTGTCCGTTGACGACGATGCCGACACCAAATCCCGTGCCGAAGGTATAACCAATCAGGTTCTTGTATCTCTTGCTGCTGCCATATTCCTCAAGCCGCCTGTTCACGTCCGGCAGTGCTCCGCAGATGGCTTCGCCGTAGGCAAAAAGGTCGCCGTCGTTGTTGATGAACACCGGTATGCCGAACTTGTCCTGCAAGAACGGGCCGAGGGCAACGCCGTCCCTGAACGATGGGAAGTTTGGCAGATAGCCGCCGATGATGCCGTTGGGATAGTCTGCCGGACCGGGGAAGGCGAAGCTGATGGCGACGGGCTTGTCGTCCAACGAGCCGATGACCTCGCTGAAACCTCTGACCATGGTGTCAAGGCAGAGGTCAAGATCGTGAGCGTTCGAAGGATATGTAATGGGTTTTGTGATGAACTCACATCCCCTCATGGCTCCGAAGACGAAGTTCGTGCCGCCTGCATCGAGGGTTATCACTGTTCTGTTGTCGTTCCTATACATGGCTGTGGGAGATTTTTTGCTGTCGTCAGTATGATATGTTGTTCAGTTCCTTTGTGTCGGCATCCGCCGCATGGGCATGGAAAAGTTCGCGCAGGCTGTCGGCATCTATGTCGTATTCGGGATTGAAGCGATTGCCCTGCATATATTCCAGCAGGCTCCGGTAGAACTGCCGTCCCTCGGGCTTGTCGAGTGTGCGTTCAAGGTCGGACATACATACCAGCAGCTTGCCGGCACCGACATTGAACTCAAACAGCAGTCCGAGGCGATGGTTGCGCTCCACGTTGTCGATGACCTGCACTATAGGCTTGTAGTCCTTAGGCAGGATGTCGAGAACCATCGGGTAGCTCTGCTTTATCACGGGAAACCACTGCCAGTTGGTATGCTCCTCGGTAGGGAAGTCGGCGAAAGCTCCGTGCGTGGCATCCGTGAGTATGCCGAGCGTCCCGGGAGATACAGGCCGTCCGATGTTCTCGCAGATGGTCTTGAACATACGGTAGTTCCAGTAGTCGGTCTGGAACAGTGCGCCGACGGTCTGTTCCTCCACTTCCTCCTTGTCCGGCATAAGCAGCACCTTGCGTCCTTCCGACAGTGCGGTGATGGATTCTTCGAGGCTGTGGGCAATGCTGACATCGGTTCTCTTCGGGTCGGGCATATTGTCCGACGGATAGACCCACAGGTCGTATGAGTTGGAATAGTCCGTGCCCTGCACCGAAAGGTCAAGCCTTACCTTCTGCGCCTTGCCGATTGCCGACAGCGGCATGTCGATGCTTGCTGCCAACGACAGTTCTCCTTGTGCGGCATCGAACGCCTGTGTCCCGTTGCCGATGACGGTGCCTTCTGCATCGGCAAGCTGCCAGCAGACGGTCGCATCTGTCATGTCGCCGGCGGAGTAGTTGGCAATCTTGATGTCGCCAATGAGCCTCTCGCCGTTTGTCAGGCACAGCTTGTCGGTCACAAACAGCGGCACCACGTCATTGCAGAAATGCCGCCATTCGTCGGCTTCAATCAGTCCTTTGCTGTCCATGAAGGCATCGAGTATGCCCACGTATGCCGACCCTTGTCCCGGATAGTCCTGCAAGTCGAGCAGCTGGAAGCCGCCCCAGTGGGCTGTGCGCAGGTTCATCTCGATGTCGGCACGATAGAGCAGTGCCGCCCACTTGCCCGATGCACGGTGGAAAGCACGGTCCATGCCCTCCATGCCGGCACGCTCCAGCCGTTCCTTGAAGACCTGCATGTTCCGTGGCTTCAGCACTCCTGTGTACTTCCGCATCTCGCTGTAGTCGGGATATATCTGGAACTGTCCTGTCTCGTGGCTGATTACGGGGATGGAACACTTGGCGGCAGCTTGGCTGAAGTCCATGCTTGTGTTCGGGTATGTATGGTTCAGATAGCCCCCGTCATCGGCATCGGCAAAGGAGAAAGATGCCCTTGCTTCGGTGTCGAATGTCCCGGGTGTCTCCTTCCCGACACGGCAGGTCGTGAAGTAGTCGTCATTGTCGGCAGGACCGTTGGTGCCAAGGAAGTTGTTCGAGCCTGAAGCAATGAGCTGTCGGTTGTCGTTCTCCTTGAAGGCATCGACAAGCATGTGCAGCGGCTGTGCTCCCTGCATCTCGTTGCCGATGCCGAACATCACGAACGACGGATGGTTGCCGTAGGCACGCTGGATGTTGCGCCCTTCCTCAAGAAGGAAGCCGAGCAGGCGGTCGTCGCCTTCGTTGATCGTGCCCCATATAGGAAGCTCGGGCTGAAGGTAGATGCCCTCGATGTCGGCGGCTTCAAAGCAGGCTTCCGGCGGACACCATGAGTGGAAGCGGTAGTGGTTGATGCCATACTGCTTGGCTGTGCGGAAGTAGTGCCGCCAGCTGTCTACATCCATCGCCGTGTGTCCCGTGAGGGGGAACACGCAGGCATCGTGCTTCCCGCGCAGGAAAGTCTTCTTGCCGTTGATGGTGAACTGTCTGCCGTCGGTCTTGAACTCATGCAGACCGAAGGTCGCTGTCTTGAAGTCCCTCAGCTCACCGCCACTCAGCAGGCTGACGCTTAGGCGGTAGAGGACGGGCGAGAACTCGCTCCACGGCTGTGCATCTTCGCCCAACGGAATGGTGATTGTCTGCCTGCGGTTTCCGTCTTCTATCTTGGTGCGTAAGGTGGCGGAACGCTGTGCTTTCGTGGTGTTGAACGACTGCGCGAACAGACTTATCTCACTGCCTTCCAACGGCTCTGACAGCAGGATGTCTACCGTGGCTGTCTTGTTCGCCACGTCGGTACTCACGCGTATGCCGTCGATATGCTTCCTGTCCTGCGCTTCGAGGCGAAAGTCTCCGATGATGCCGTTCCAGTTGGTCTGCGTGCTTTCGGAGTAGGCGTGTGAGGAGGAGTACACCTGTTCGGGCACGGCATGGCGGCTGTTGTCCACCATTATATATATGGTGTGCTGTCCCGGCGTGAGCAGGGTGGATAGGTCATACCGCTGTGCGGTGCTGACGCTGCTGTTGCTTCCGGCTTCATGTCCGTCCACCCACACGGTGGTTGGCTTCGTGCGTTCCATCAGCAGGCTGATGCTCTTGCCTTGCCACTGTGCGGGGATGGTCACCTGCTTGGCATACAGAGCCTTGCCCGTGAAGCTGTATTCGCGCGATAGGTTGTTGGTCTCGCTGTAGTCGTCGTTCCTGAATCCCTTCTTGGCGCGGTCGGTCGTCCCCGGCAGATGCATGGTGTCGCCGGCAGGTGTGGAGAGCATGGCTGTGTTGAATGTCGCGGCGGTGTCGAGGGACAAAGCCCAACTGCCGTGGAGCGACAGCGTGTCGGTCGGCAGCAATGCCGCGTCTGCTGCCGTGGCTGTGCAGACAGACATTGCTGCTGCGAGAAGTATGTGGCGTGTCTTCATGTGTGTGGTGTTTTGTCTTTAAGGTTCTTCTTCTTACGTTGTCCTGCACAAATATAGGTCACTTTGCCGACAAACCAAGGAGCTTGCGACCGCAATTCTCCGGCTGAACATCCATAGGGTCTGTGGTTGAACGTCTATAGGTGCTGTGGGTCAGTAGGAAATGAGGCACACACGCTACAGGACATGAATATCGGTGTTGGGCGTTGTAACGCATTGAAAATCAGCATTTCTATGGCTGTACGTCCACAGGTTCTATGGCTGTACGTCCATAGGATCTGTGGCTGTACATCCACAAGTCTATGGCTGTACGTCCACAGGTTTGTGGCTGTACGTCCATAGAAAGGCGATGTCGGGGTGACCGCGAAGCACTTGGGAAGGACTGTCGGGGGGACAAAAGAAAAGAGAGGGAGAACCCAAACGCTCTTCCTCTCTTGGCGGAAAGATAGGGATTCGAACCCTAGGAACAGTTACCCGTTCGCCGCATTTCGAGTGCGGTCCGTTCGACCACTCCGGCATCTTTCCGCCGCAAAGATAGCACTTTTATTGTTTGCTCACCATCTTGCTCCGAAAAAAACGCCTACCTTTGTGCTACGTGAATCACAACAAAAACAAGCAAGAAAGATGAAAAAGATTATCAGTCTATTGATGTTGGCAGTATGCCTCGCAGTAGCCGTGCCGGCACAGGCACAGTTGAAGTTCGGTGTCAAGGGTGGTCTGAACCTCTCGAAGTTGGATGTAAACGGCAACAAGATTTCCGACAACACCACAGGCTTCTTCATAGGCCCGATGGCAGAGTTCACCGTTCCCGTTGTGGGACTTGGTGTGGACGGTGCACTGATGTACTCCCAGCGCGGCAAGGACGCATACAAGGAGCAGGGTATTGAGATTCCGGTCAATCTGAAATACACCATCGGTCTCGGCAGCACGCTTGGCGTGTATCTCGCGGCAGGTCCGGACTTCTTCTTCAACTTCAAGGATGTGGATCTGACGGGCGTGGACAAGAAAGACGCACAGGTGGGTCTTAACCTTGGTGCCGGAGTGAAGCTGCTGGGACATTTGCAGGCGGGCTTCACCTATCAGATTCCCCTTGGCAACAGCTTCGAACTGGCCAATCTGAGCAACGCAGGTGCCAAGACCAAGACCTGGCAGATTCTGCTGGCCTACACATTCTGACAGCGACGGGGAAGTCGAAGAATCCCTACAGCCAGCACTCATTATGGACAGACTGTTTGTCGACGTGATATTGCCGTTGCCGCTGGAGGGATGCTTCACCTACTCGGTGCCGCCACCGTTGCTGCAACAGCAACCGTTGCCGTTACAGGTCGGATCGTTGGTCAGCGTGCCTCTCGGAGCGAAGAGGACGTACACGGCATTGGTGGTTGCGCTGCACCACAATGAACCGCAGGGATATGCGGTGAAGGACATTATAGGCGTGCTGCAAGGCGTGCCGCCGCTGTTGCCGCAGCAGCTGACATTCTGGCGATGGATGGCAGACTATTATATGTGCAGCGTGGGCGACGTGCTGAAGGCGGCGATGCCGCCGTTGGTGAGCAGTAAGTCAAGGACAGGACGGAAGCCGGCAGATGCCGGCAACGGCGATGACTTCAGCGACACCGGAACGGTCACGCTGCACAGCCTCTCGGCACCACAGCAGCAGGCCTTGGACAACATCAAGGCCGCACTGCGTGTCAAGAACGTGTGCCTGCTGTACGGAGTGACCTCGAGCGGCAAGACGGAAATCTACACACACCTGATGGCAGAGACCATAAAGGCCGGCAAGCAGGTGCTGTACCTGCTGCCCGAGATTGCCATGACCACGCAGATAATGCAACGCCTGAAGAACGTCTTCGGCTCGCATATCGGCATCTACCACTCCAAATGGCCCGACGCCAAGCGCAGGGAACTGTGGCTGAGACAGCTGTCGGACAATCCCTATCCCATAATCCTCGGCGCACGCTCTGCGGTGTTCCTGCCGTACCGAAACCTTGGGCTGGTGATCGTGGACGAGGAGCACGAGAACACCTACAAGCAGCAAGACCCCGCACCGCGCTACAATGCCCGCAATGCCGCCATCTACCTGGCCACGACAGCCGGTGCGAAGACACTGCTTGGCACTGCCACGCCGTCGCTCGAGAGCTGGTACAACGCCACCGAAGGCGGCAAGTATGCACTCGTGAAGCTGACGGAACGCTATCGTGGCGTGCAGCTGCCCCGCGTGGAGACCGTCGACATAAAGGAGCTGAAGCGCAAGAAGCTGATGAAGGGGCAGTTCTCGCCCGAACTGACAGAGAGAATACGGACGACATTGGACGACGGGGCGCAGGTGATCCTGTTCCAGAACCGGCGCGGCTATGCCCCCATGCTGGAGTGCCACGACTGCGGATGGACACCCAAGTGCGGCCGCTGCGACGTGTCGCTGACACTCCACAAACGGTCGGGACGGCTGATGTGCCACTACTGCGGGAACACCGCCGGCGTGCCTGCCGCCTGTCCCAACTGCGGAAGCACGGACATCCGACAGCGTGGCTTCGGCACGGAGAAGATCGAGGATGAGCTGCACACGCTGTTCCCCGATGCCCGTGTGGCACGGCTGGATCTTGACACGTCAGGATCACGGACAAACTACGAGAAGATACTGCACGACTTCGAGACGCAGCAGACGGACATCCTCGTGGGTACACAGATAATATCGAAAGGGCTGGACTTCGGACACGTGAGGACCGTTGGCATTCTCAATGCCGACAACATGCTGAGCTATCCCGACTTCCGTGCCTACGAGCGTGCCTTCCAGCTGATGGTGCAGGTGTCGGGACGCGCCGGAAGGACAGACGGATGCGGGTTGGTGGTACTGCAGACCCACGACACGGAGAACGGCATGATAGACCTCGTGAGGCGCAATGACTATGAGGGCATGGCGGCAACGCAATTGGCGGAACGCCGTCTGTTCCGCTATCCTCCCTACTACAGGTTGGTCTACGTCTGCCTGAAACACCGCTACGAGAGCATCGTCGACAGTGCCGCCAATGCCATGGCGGAACGCATGAGGGCAGTCCTGGGCAGCCGCGTGTCCGAACCCATGAAGCCGCCGGTGGCGAGAGTCAAGAGCCTCTTCCTTCGCCGCATCGTGATCAAGGTGGAAAGCGGCCTACCGTTTGCACAGGTGGAGACGGCACTGCGGCAGATAAAGCGCGACATCGAGACCGACAGCCGCTTCCGCAACACTACGGTGTATTTCGACGTGGATCCGCAGTGAGGCACGGAAGAGATGGAGTTGCCATCGCGTGCAGCCTCAACTCTTCTTCAGCTCCGGATAGCTGATGCGCGGATGATAGACCGATTTCAACCTTCCCTTGAACACGGTCTTGATGGTGTCGATGTCCTTGAACGTGATGGGGCACAGACGGAAGAAACCGTCGCCGACCTGTGAGTCGATGATTTTGTCCACAAGCGTGTTGATGCTCTCCTCGGTATATTCCTTCAGACTTCTCGACGCAGCCTCCACAGCGTCTGCCATCATCAGTATGGCCTGCTCGCGTGTGCTCGGGTTGGGTCCCGGATAGGAGAACATTCCCTCGGGCGGTTCCTGTCCGCCGTGCTCGTTCTTCCATGAGATATAGAAATACTTTGTCTTGCCCTTGCCGTGGTGTGTGGCAATGAAATCGCGTATCACCCGTGGCAGGTTGTTCTTCTCCGCCAACTTCAGACCGTCGGTGACGTGGCTGATCACGACCTGTGCGCTCTGCTCGTAGCTGAGGTTGGCGTGCGGGTTCACCCCTCCCGTCTGGTTCTCGGTGAAGAAGCCGGGGTTCTCCAACTTGCCTATGTCATGATACAAGGCTCCGGTGCGCACCAGCTGGTTGTTCGCACCGATGGCCATGGCGGCTTCAGAAGCCAGATTTGCCACTTGCAGTGAGTGCTGGAAAGTGCCCGGGGCAGTCTCCGACATGCGGCGCAGCAATGTGTTGTTGGTGTTCGACAGTTCCACCATGGTGACGTTTGACGTGAAGCCAAACAGCTTCTCGACCATGAACATGAGCGGATAGGCAAACAGTGCGAGGAAGCCGCTGATGGCGAGGTAAATGTACATGCGCACGTTCAGGTTCTGCACGTCGGTCTCCGAGACAAGCTCGTAGGCGAAGTAGACCAGAACATACGTCAGGATGACCAATGCCACAGCGCGGAATATCTGCGAACGCTGTGTCAGCTCGCCGATGCTGAAAATGCCCATAAGTCCGGCGGCCGTCTGCAACAGTATGAACTCATAGGGATAGTGCAGGCCGATGGAGCAGATGAGCACGGTGATGAGGAACGACATGAATGCCGTGCGCGAATCGAGGAACACACGCAGGATGAGCGGCATCATGGCATAGGGCAGCAGGTAGACGCTCAGTATGCTGTTTGTCACCATGAACGATGTCACGACGCTGTAGATCACCATGAGCGAGAAGATGAGCAGCAGTCCGTTGTGACGGTTGAAGAAGTCCTTGCGGTAGATGTCAAGATAGAGCATGAACAGCAGCACGAACACCGTCACGAAGATGATCTGTCCGAGCACCATAAACCATTTTTGCGACATCGTCTCGTTGCGGTTCACGGACTCGCGCTTCAGGCTTTCGAGGATGTTGTATGTGTTCTGGTCTATTATCTGTCCGCGCTCCACAATCTTCTGTCCGCTCTGCACCACTCCGCTCGACCATGAATAGCTGTCGAGCAGCTCCTCCTTGGCTGTGGCTGTGCGTCCGGCATCATAGGTGAGGTTCTCCTTCAGGTAGTCGTTCAGCGGGAAGCGGCGCAGGACATCGGGACTGAAATGCACACTGTCGCCGGTCAGCAGCTGCTCATAGGCGGTGCGGAACGAGTAGACCTGTCCCAACGGAGTCTCCGTTGCCATCTTGTCGTCGATCACCATGATGTCGCTGACGCTGTCGGCAAGCATCGTGTCCATGTCGGCGGCAGACACGATGCCGCTGTTGTAGATCTGTTGCAGCGTGCGCTGGATATACGACAAATAACTGTAGGATGGCAACAGGTCGCGCAGCGTGGCGTTGTAGTCGGCACGCAGTTGCTCGATCTGCGACTTGCCGACCTCCTTGTCCATAATATAATAAGGATGGAAACGCTGCAGCAGGCTGTCCTGCTCGCGCTTGATTATGTCGTCGGACTTGTAGATGGGGAAGTCGAAGTCGGCAATGAGCTGTCCGTACTTCCACGGCCGGTTGAGGTCGAACTCGTAGTTGAACTTCACGTCGCGCGGCAGGAAGTAGACGATCAGTGTCACGGTGGCAAGCAGGATGATCGCCTTGTAAAGCAGAGACCGCAGACGGGAGTTGTTTATGTTGTCTGAATGTTTCATAAAGTCATAAATTTGCGAAAAGTACGAAGAAAAACTGACAGTATAGATAAAAACGTGTAATTTTGCCCGTAGAAACAGATGTTTTATTATGAAATGAAGTTGGGACGAAGCGTCTTGTCCCAAAGTCGTTTTCATGGTTACACATAGATATCATGACAGAAAGGAAGGTCAGAGTTCGCTTCGCGCCAAGCCCTACAGGGCCTCTTCACATTGGCGGCGTCAGGACAGCACTCTATAATTATTTGTTCGCACGTCAGCACGGCGGCGAACTGATTTTCAGAATAGAAGACACCGACTCGCACCGCTTTGTCCCCGGTGCCGAGGAATACATCATCGAATCATTCAAGTGGCTCGGCATAGAGTTCGACGAAGGCGTGGGCTTCGGCGGCAACTACGGCCCTTACCGGCAGTCGGAACGGCGGCATATATATAAGGAGTATGTGCGCCGACTTCTCGATGCCGGATGTGCCTACATAGCTTTCGACACCCCTGCCGAGCTTGAGGCAAAACGCACCGAGATTCCCAACTTCCAGTACGACGCATCCACACGCATGCAGATGCGCAACTCCCTGAGCATGCCGGCGGAGGAAGTCCGCAGGCTGATGGACGAAGGGACACAGTATGTCGTGCGCTTCAAGGTGGAGCCGGGACAGGAAGTCCATGTCGACGACATCATTCGCGGCGACGTGACGGTGAACTCGTCGATCATCGACGACAAGGTTCTCTACAAGTCGGCAGACGAACTGCCGACATATCACTTGGCAAACATCGTGGACGACCACCTGATGGAGATCACGCACGTCATCCGTGGTGAAGAGTGGCTTCCATCAGCTCCGTTGCACGTCTTGCTCTACCGTGCTTTCGGCTGGCAGGACACCATGCCGCGCTTTGCGCATCTGTCTCTCCTGCTGAAGCCGGAAGGCAGCGGCAAGCTGAGCAAGCGCGATGGCGACAGGCTGGGATTTCCCGTGTTCCCGCTGGAGTGGCATGACCCCAAGAGCGGAGAGGTGAGCAGCGGATACAGGGAGAAAGGCTATCTGCCGGAGGCAGTGATAAACTTCCTCGCCCTGCTGGGCTGGAACCCGGGGAACGACCGGGACATAATGTCGATGGACGAGCTGGTACGGCTGTTCGACCTTAGCAAATGCAGCAAGGCGGGAGCGCGTTTCGACTACAAGAAGTGCCTGTGGTTCAACCACGAATACATCACTGCCGCTTCCGACGAGCGGATAGCGCAGCTGTATGTCCCCGTGCTGAAGCAGCACGGCGTTGACAATGCTGACACCGACAAGGTGAAGACCGTCGTGGGAATGATAAAGAACCGCATCGACTTGATTCCCGAACTGTGGGACGTGTCGGACTTCTTCTTCGTTGCCCCGACAGCCTATGACGAGAAGACCGTGCGCAAGCGTTGGAAGGAGGACTCGGCGCAGAAGATGGCAGAACTCATGGAAGTGATCCGTGGCATCGACGACTTCAGCATCGACAATCAGGAAAAGGTCGTGATGGCGTGGATAGAGCAGAAAGGCTACAAGACCGGCGACATCATGAACCCCTGGCGGCTGACGCTGGTGGGCGAAGGCAAGGGACCGCACATGTTCGACATCTCGTGGGTGCTGGGCAAGGAAGAGACACTGCGCCGCATGGAGCGTGCATTGGAAATACTCAAGTAGAGAATCATGCTCCTGTATAATTTAGCCATTGGCACTTATGCCGCACTGGCTCATCTTGATGCGCCGTTCAGCCGCAAGCCGAGAAAGATGATCAAGGGACAGCGCGTCTCCTATGCCATACTGAGGCATCAGATAGACCCGTCGAAGAAATACATTTGGTTCCACGCCGCATCGTTGGGGGAGTTCGAGCAGGGACGGCCGCTGATTGAAAGCATACGCCGCATACATCCCGAGTACGGCATCCTGCTGACTTTCTTCTCCCCGTCGGGCTATGAGGTGCGGAAGGAATATCGCGGAGCCGACATCGTGTGCTATCTGCCTTTCGACAAGCCGCGCAACGTGCGCAAGTTCCTTGACACGGCACGTCCGTGCATGGCTTTCTTCATAAAATATGAGTTCTGGAAGAACTACCTCGACGAGCTGCACCGCCGCAACATACCTGTCTACAGCGTCTCGTCAATCTTCCGCCGGAACCAGATATTCTTCAAGTGGTACGGATCGGCATACCGCAACGTGCTGCACGACTTCACCCATCTGTTCGTGCAGAACGAGGCTTCGCGCCGCTATCTGTCGGCGATAGGCGTTGAAGATGTCACCGTGGTCGGCGACACGCGCTTCGACCGCGTGTTGCAGATAGCACAGGAGTCCAAGGAGCTGCCGTTGGTGGAGGCGTTCAAAGGCGGACAGACTACAATCGTGGCAGGCAGCTCGTGGCAACCCGACGAAGACCTGTTCATAGACTACTTCAACCGCCATCCCGAGCTGAAGCTCATCATCGCGCCGCATGTGATAGACGCGCCGCACTTGGTGGAGATTGTGGAGAAGCTGAAGCGTCCTTATGTCCGCTACACACGCGCCACTGAAGCCAACGTGCGCAATGCCGACTGCCTCATCATTGACTGCTTCGGACTGCTGTCGTCGATATACCGCTACGGCGAGATTGCCTATGTCGGCGGGGGCTTCGGTGCCGGCATACACAATGTTCTGGAGGCTGCTGTCTATGCCATGCCTGTGGTGTTCGGTCCGAAATACCATAAGTTTGCCGAGGCTGTCGAGCTTATCGATGGGGGAGGAGCTTTCTCTGTCAACAATTCCGACGAGCTGAACCGTCTGTTCGACCGCCTGCTCTCCGATGCCGACTTCCTGAAACAGAGCGGAGACAATGCGCGCAACTACGTCGCAGGCAAAGCCGGTGCCACCGACAAGATACGCAGCCACATCT
>CAVDAU010000014.1:0-19598 GCA_963607015.1 Streptococcaceae bacterium | reverse complement strand
CACGTGATTTGTAATCTCGGGGTCGTTGGTTCGAATCCGACAAGAGGCTCAAAGAGGAGTGCTGGACGCAGCATATATATAATAAGGTGTAAGGCTTCGGCGTTGCACTATAGAAACGGGCAAATACCAGAGTGGCCAAATGGGGCAGACTGTAAATCTGCTGGCTTATGCCTTCGGTGGTTCGAATCCATCTTTGCCCACGCATGCATTATGGAAGTATGCTGTTATAGCTCAGTGGTAGAGCACTTCCTTGGTAAGGAAGAGGTCCCGGGTTCAAGTCCCGGTAACAGCTCTCAATAGGTGCAGTTGACTATTAATCAAATTAATATAGTAAAGCTATGGCTAAAGAAAAATTCGAACGTACCAAACCGCATGTTAACATTGGTACAATTGGTCACGTTGACCACGGAAAGACTACTCTGACAGCTGCCATTACCAAGGTGCTTGCTGAGCGCGTTTCAGGAAATGCAGACAAGATAAAGTCTTTCGATCAGATTGACAATGCTCCCGAAGAGAAGGAGCGCGGTATTACCATCAACACCTCACACGTTGAGTACGAGACAGAAAACCGTCACTATGCACATGTCGACTGCCCCGGACACGCCGATTATGTGAAGAACATGGTAACAGGTGCCGCTCAGATGGATGGTGCCATCATCGTAGTTGCTGCTACCGATGGTCCTATGCCTCAGACACGCGAGCACATCCTGTTGGCTCGTCAGGTGAACGTTCCCCGTTTGGTCGTATTCGTTAACAAGTGCGATCAGGTTGAGGATGCTGAGATGCTGGAGCTGGTTGAGATGGAAATGCGCGAACTTCTGAGCGCATACGAGTTCGACGGCGATAACACTCCGTTCATCTTCGGTTCTGCTCTTGGTGCTTTGAACGGCGTTCAGAAGTGGGAAGATAAGATCATGGAGTTGATGGCTGCTGTTGACTCTTGGATTCCACTGCCGGAGCGTGCTGTCGACAAACCTTTCTTGATGCCTGTTGAGGATATCTTCTCAATCACCGGTCGTGGTACTGTTGCTACGGGTCGTATCGAGCAGGGCGTTGTCAAGGTTGGCGATGAGGTTGAAATCCTTGGTCTTGGTGAGGACAAGAAGTCTGTCGTTACAGGCGTTGAAATGTTCCGCAAGCTGTTGGATCTCGGCGAGGCCGGCGACAACGTAGGTCTGTTGCTCCGTGGTGTTGACAAGAACGAGATCAAGCGCGGTATGGTGCTCTGCCATCCGGGTCAGATTAAGCCTCACAGCAAGTTTAAGGCTACCATCTATGTCCTGAAGAAGGAAGAGGGTGGACGTCACACTCCGTTCCATAACCACTACCGTCCTCAGTTCTATCTCCGCACAATGGACTGCACGGGTGAGATTACTCTGCCGGAAGGAACTGAAATGGTGATGCCCGGTGATAACGTTGAGATCATCGTTGACCTGATTTATCCGGTTGCACTGAACGTAGGTCTGCGCTTCGCAATCCGCGAGGGTGGCCGTACAGTGGGTTCCGGTCAGATCACAGAGATTCTTGACTAATCCGGGACTGCAATACAAACAGCTCGCCTGAACCCGAAAAGGCTCGGGCGAGCACATACGGGAATAGCTCAGTTGGTAGAGTACCGGTCTCCAAAACCGGCTGTCGGGAGTTCGAGCCTCTCTTCCCGTGCTTAAGAGACTTTAAGAATGAATAAAGTTATAGCATATTTAAAAGAAACTTACGACGAACTTGTTCATAAAGTAACATGGCCGACTTATTCTGAACTTACCAACAGTGCAGTAGCTGTACTATATGCTTCCCTGATTATTGCATTGGTGGTGTTCGTGATGGACTTTTGCTTCCAGAACATTATGGAGTTTGTTTATCCTCGTTAAAACTAATAGCAGATGTCTGAGATTGAGAAGAAATGGTACGTACTGCGTGCCGTTAGCGGGAAAGAAGCTAAGGTTAAGGAGTATATCGAAGCCGATATGCGCAACGGAAACCTTGGCCAATTCGTGTCTCAGGTTTTGATACCGACCGAGAAGGTGCCTATGCTGCGAAACGGCAAGAAGGTGATGAAAGAAAGAAATTATCTTCCGGGTTACGTTCTTGTGGAAGCTGCTATGATTGGCGAGGCTCCTCATCGCCTGAGGAATACTCCTAATGTTTTAGGTTTCTTGGGTGGCATGGATAATCCCACGCCTCTCAGAGACTCTGAGGTAAAGCGCATCTTAGGGAAGGTTGACGAAGTGGAGGACGGTGACGACTTGATCGAAATCCCTTACGCAATCGGAGATACCGTAAAGGCGAATTACGGACCTTTCAGTGGCTTCAGTGGTGTCATTGAAGACATTAACCCCGAAAAGAAGAAGCTGACAGTAATGGTCAAGATTTTCGGTCGAAAGACCCCTCTTGAACTTGACTTTATGCAGGTTGTTAAAGAGTGAACGCAATCCCTCCAAGGGGAGGTGCGGTCTCTTTGGTTTTTCAATTAATATATAATTACGATTAAAATGGCTAAAGAAGTTGCTGGACTAATCAAATTACAGATTAAAGGTGGCGCTGCAAATCCATCACCTCCGGTAGGACCTGCATTGGGTTCTAAGGGAATCAACATAATGGATTTCTGCAAGCAGTTCAATGCCAAGACTCAGGATAAGGCCGGTAAGGTTCTGCCTGTCGTCATCACCTACTACTCTGACAAATCATTTGATTTCGAAGTCAAGACTCCTCCGGTAGTTGTTCAACTGCTCGAAGCCTCTAAGCAGAAAGGTGGTTCTGGCGAACCAAACCGCAAAAAGGTTGCCGAGATATCTTGGGAACAGGTGCGCACGATAGCGCAGGACAAGATGGTTGACATGAACTGCTTTACATTGGAGTCTGCTATGAAGATGGTTGCCGGTACGGCAAGAAGTATGGGTATCACTGTAAAGGGAGAGTTCCCTGTAAACAATCAATAAACTTCAATTCACTATGAGTAAACTGACGAAAAATCAAAAGTTGGCTGCTGGAAAAATTGAAGCAGGGAAAGCATACACTCTCTCTGAGGCATCTAAATTGGTGAAGGAAATCACCTACACTAAGTTCGATGCTTCACTGGATATCGATGTACGACTTGGCATTGACCCGCGTAAGTCAAACCAGATGGTTCGTGGCGTGGTGACACTCCCCAACGGAACTGGCAAGACTGTCCGTGTGTTGGTGCTTTGCACACCGGATGCTGAAGCTGCTGCAAAAGAAGCAGGTGCCGACTATGTTGGTCTTGATGAGTATATCGAGAAGATAAAAGGCGGATGGACTGATATTGATGTCATCATCACTATGCCTTCTGTCATGGGTAAGATTGGCCCCTTGGGAAGAGTACTTGGTCCTCGTGGACTGATGCCTAACCCCAAGAGTGGAACTGTTACTATGGATGTTGCCAAGGCTGTCAAGGAAGTCAAGCAGGGAAAGATTGATTTCAAGGTGGACAAGAGCGGTATCGTTCACTCGTCCATCGGCAAGATTTCGTTCACTCCCGATCAGATTTTCGGTAACGCGAAGGAATTTATCCAGACTTTGATAAAGTTGAAGCCTGCCACAGCTAAAGGTACATATATCAAGAGCATTTATCTTTCAAGCACTATGAGTGCAGGTGTCAAGGTTGATACAAAGAGTATTGACGATACTTTATAAAACGCAGAATCTATGAAAAAGGAAGATAAAGGCAGAATTATAGAACAGCTTACCGCTGTCGTTAAGGAATACGGTCATTTCTACTTGGTGGACACCACAGCTATGAATGCTGCTGATACGAGCGCATTGCGTCGCGAGTGCTTCAATGCAGGCATCAAGTTGGTGGTTGTGAAGAACTCGCTTCTACACAAGGCTCTGACAAGTATGGATATAGACTACTCTCCGTTGTTTGAATGTCTGAAGGGCACAACAGCCGTTATGTTCACGAACGTGGCTAACGCTCCTGCGAAGCGCCTCAAGGACAATGCAAAACAGGGCGTTCCAAGTTTGAAGGGTGCTTATGCTGAAGAGGGATTCTATGTTGGTGCAGACCAGCTGGATGCTTTGGTAAGCATAAAGAGCAAGGAAGAGGTCATTGCAGACATCGTTGCACTGTTGCAGTCGCCTGCAAAGAATGTCATCTCTGCTCTCCAGTCGGGTGCGAACACTATACATGGTGTCTTGAAGACACTGGGTGAGCGCACTGAAGCTTAAAAATAAACAGATAAAACAAAAGACACATTTTTTGAACAAACAATTAAAACTATACTAAAATGGCAGATTTAAAAGCTATCGCAGAACAATTGGTTAACTTGACAGTTAAGGAAGTTAATGAGTTAGCAACTATCCTGAAAGACGAATACGGTATTGAACCTGCTGCTGCAGCTGTTGCAGTTGCTGCCGGTCCTGCTGCTGCAGCCGGTCCTGCTGCTGAGGAGAAGACTTCATTTGATGTCGTGCTGAAGAGCGCAGGCTCTGCTAAGCTTCAGGTCGTAAAGGCCGTAAAAGAGGCTTGTGGCCTCGGCTTGAAGGAAGCTAAGGACCTGGTAGACGGTGCTCCGAGCACAGTGAAGGAAGGTGTGGATAAGGCTGCTGCTGAGGAGCTCAAGAAGGCTCTTGAGGAGGCAGGTGCTGAAGTTGAACTAAAATAAATTCCACCTGTTTCATACAGGATAACGGTTAGGAACCCTTGTTGTGGGGTTCTTAACCTTTTGTGTCTATATTATTTTATTTAGTTCATCCCAAATCCAAAATCCCAGATGTCTTCAAACACAATAAACAACAGAATTAATTTTGCTACTGCCAAGAATCCTCTTGAATTTCCGGATTTCTTGGAGGTGCAGTTAAAATCGTTTAAGGACTTCCTGCAACTCGACACTCCTACAGAAAAGCGTAAGAAAGAGGGCTTGTACAAGGTCTTTGCCGAGAATTTCCCTATTGCCGATACGAGGAATAATTTTGTCCTGGAGTTCCTGGACTATTACATTGATCCGCCGCGCTATACCATCGACGAATGTATAGAGCGAGGGCTCACTTACAGTGTCCCGTTGAAGGCAAAGCTGAAGCTGTATTGTACAGACCCTGACCATGAGGACTTTGATACCGTGATTCAGGATGTCTATCTGGGTACGATACCTTACATGACACCAAGCTCCACCTTCGTAATCAATGGTGCCGAGCGTGTCGTTGTGTCGCAGCTTCATCGCTCGCCGGGCGTATTCTTCGGCCAAAGCATACATGCCAACGGAACAAAACTTTATTCTGCACGAATCATCCCGTTCAAGGGTTCATGGATAGAGTTTGCTACCGACATCAACAATGTGATGTATGCGTACATCGACCGTAAGAAGAAATTGCCGGTCACTACGTTGCTGAGAGCAATCGGTTTTGAGAGCGATAAGGATATTCTTGAGATTTTCAACCTGGCAGAGGACGTTAAAGTAAACAAGACCAACCTCAAGAAGGCTCTTGGACGCAAGCTCGCAGCCAGAGTACTGAAGACTTGGATTGAAGATTTTGTGGATGAGGATACCGGCGAGGTCGTTTCAATCGAACGTAATGAGGTTGTAATCGACCGCGAGACCATACTTGAAGAGGAACATATTGATGTTATTCTTGAGTCGGGCGTGCAGAACATCTTGGTTCACAAGGAAGATGCAAACCAGTCGGACTATACCATTATATATAATACCCTACAGAAAGACCCGAGTAACTCGGAGAAGGAAGCTGTGCTGTATATCTACCGCCAGCTGCGCAATGCTGACCCCGCTGACGACTCGAGCGCACGTGAGGTCATCAATGGCCTGTTCTTCTCGGAGAAGAGATACGACTTGGGCGATGTAGGCCGTTTCAGAATAAACAAGAAGCTTGGTCTGGACACTGATATGTCCGTCAGGGTTCTTACAAAAGAAGACATAATTGAGATTATAAAATATCTCATCGAGCTGATTAACTCAAAGGCAGATGTCGATGACATCGACCATTTGAGCAACCGTCGTGTACGTACTGTCGGCGAGCAACTGTCAAACCAGTTCTCAATAGGTTTGGCACGTATGTCGCGTACCATACGCGAGCGCATGAATGTGCGTGACAACGAGGTGTTCACTCCTACAGACCTGATCAATGCCAAGACAATATCGTCTGTAATCAATTCGTTCTTCGGCACGAACGCCTTGTCGCAGTTCATGGATCAGACGAACCCGTTGGCAGAGATCACGCACAAACGCCGTATGTCTGCACTCGGTCCTGGCGGTCTGTCAAGAGACCGTGCCGGCTTTGAGGTTCGTGACGTGCATTATACACACTATGGCCGTCTGTGTCCTATCGAGACACCTGAAGGCCCGAACATCGGTCTGATATCGTCTCTTTGCGTATATGCAAAGATAAATGACCTCGGTTTCATTGAGACTCCGTATCGCAAGGTCACTAATGGAAAGGTCGATCTTACAGACAAGGGACTTGTCTATCTTACCGCTGAAGAGGAGACGGAGAAGATCATAGCACAGGGCAATGCTGCCGTTAAGGATGACGGAACATTCATTGGCGACAGAATTCACGCGCGTCAGGATGCAGACTTCCCTGTGGTGTCGCCAGATGAGGTTGACTACATGGATGTCGCTCCGCAGCAGATTGCATCAATAGCGGCAGCCCTCATCCCGTTCCTTGAGCACGATGATGCCAACCGCGCGTTGATGGGTTCTAACATGATGCGTCAGGCTGTGCCATTGTTGCGTACAGAGTCTCCTATTGTCGGTACGGGCATTGAACGTCAGCTGGCACGCGATTCGCGTACACAGATTGCCGCCGAGGGCGATGGCGTTATCGAATTTGTTGATGCAACAACAATACGTATCAAGTACGACCGCACGGAGGAAGAGGATTTCGTGAGCTTCGAAAGTGCGGAGAAAACGTATGACATTCCCAAGTGGCACCGCACAAATCAGGGCATGACCATTGACCTGCGTCCTATCTGCGAGAAGGGACAGCGCGTCACAGCGGGACAGATACTTACTGAGGGCTATTCTACAGCTGACGGTGAGTTGTCGTTGGGTAAGAACCTCCTTGTTGCCTATATTCCTTGGAAGGGATATAACTACGAGGATGCCATTGTGCTGAATGAGCGCATTGTGCGTGAAGATATAATGACCTCTGTGCATGTAGACGAGTATTCGTTGGAAGTGCGTGAAACAAAACGCGGAATGGAAGAGTTGACGTCTGATATCCCTAACGTCAGCGAAGAGGCTACAAAGGATCTTGACGCACGCGGTATCATCAGAGTCGGTGCGAGGGTAGAGCCGGGGGATATACTCATTGGAAAGATTACTCCTAAGGGTGAGTCGGATCCGTCGCCGGAAGAAAAGTTGCTCCGTGCCATCTTCGGTGACAAGGCCGGTGATGTCAAGGATGCTTCCTTGAAAGCAAATCCGTCATTGAAAGGCGTGGTCATCAAGACACGTCTTTACTCGAAAGCCATAAAGGATCGTTCGACGAAAGCATCGGACAAGGTCGAGTTGGAGAAGCTT
The DNA here is from genome assembly GCA_963607015.1 of Streptococcaceae bacterium. Classification (GTDB taxonomy): domain Bacteria; phylum Bacteroidota; class Bacteroidia; order Bacteroidales; family Bacteroidaceae; genus Bacteroides. The sequence goes on along the minus strand of CAVDAU010000014.1, from coordinate 12,105 downwards.
GACAAGGAGTTTGATGCAAAGGTTGAAGGCTTGCGCAAGATACTCGTAACAAAGTTGTTGAAGCTAACCGAAGGACGAACCTCTGCCGGTGTGAAAGATTATATGGATGTTGAGGTCATTGCCAAAGGTGTCAAATTCTCAGCATCACAGTTCTCCGACATGGACTTCAGCGCAGTGCAGTCGAACAACTGGACTGACGATGACCACACCAATTCCCTCATCCGTACTCTCATCATGAATTTCCTGAAGAAGTACAAGGAGATGGATGCCGTGTTGAAACGACAGAAATATTCTCTCACGATTGGTGATGAGTTGCCATCAGGCATCATTAAACTGGCAAAGATCTACATCGCTAAGAAACGTAAGATTGGTGTGGGTGATAAAATGTCAGGTCGCCACGGCAACAAGGGTATTGTGTCGAGAGTGGTGCGTCAGGAAGATATGCCATTCTTGGCAGACGGTACTCCGGTAGACATCTGCTTGAACCCGCTGGGTGTGCCTTCGCGTATGAATATCGGTCAGATTTTGGAGGCCGTTCTCGGCCGTGCCGGCCGTAAGCTGGGCGTTAAGTTTGCTACGCCTATCTTCGACGGAGCTTCTATCGACGACCTTAACGAATGGACAGACAAGGCCGGATTGCCGCGCTACGGCAAGACCACGCTGTATGATGGCGAGACCGGTGAGGCATTCGAGCAACAGGCTACGGTGGGTGTCACATATATGTTGAAGCTCGGCCATATGGTTGACGACAAGATGCATGCACGTTCCATCGGCCCGTACTCACTGATCACACAGCAGCCGTTGGGCGGTAAGGCTCAGTTCGGTGGACAGCGTTTCGGTGAGATGGAAGTCTGGGCTATCGAGGCGTTCGGTGCTGCCCATGTCCTACAGGAAATCCTGACCATCAAGTCGGACGACGTTACAGGACGCTCTAAGGCCTACGAAGCCATTGTCAAGGGTGAACCTCTGCCAACTCCCGGAATACCGGAATCTTTCAACGTGCTGTTGCATGAGTTGAGAGGTCTCGGGTTGAGCATTCACCTTGAATAAGAAACACATAGTCGATGAACTTTATACACTCAATATAAGTATGGCTTTTAGAAAAGACAATAAACAAAAAACCAATTTCTCGAAGATTACCATCGGACTGGCATCTCCTGAGGAGATTCTCGAAAGCTCCTACGGTGAGGTACTGAAGCCCGAGACAATCAACTACCGTACATATAAGCCGGAACGCGACGGTCTGTTCTGCGAGCGCATCTTCGGTCCTACGAAAGACTATGAGTGCTATTGCGGGAAATACAAGCGCATACGTTATAAAGGTATTGTCTGCGACCGTTGCGGTGTTGAGGTTACAGAGAAGAAGGTTAGACGCGAGCGCAGCGGTCATATACAGCTTGTTGTGCCCGTGGCTCACATTTGGTATTTCCGCTCTCTGCCAAACAAGATCGGTTATCTGCTGGGACTGCCCACAAAGAAGCTTGATGCGATAATATACTATGAACGCTATGTCGTGATTCAGCCCGGTATTCTCAAGGATGAGGTTGAGCCGATGGCATTGCTTGAGGAGACTGAATATCTTGACATCTTGGACAAGCTGCCGAAGGACAACCAGTATCTTGACGATAGTGACCCGAACAAGTTCATTGCCAAGATGGGTGCAGAGGCCGTCTATGACCTTCTCGTTCGTCTTGACTTGGATTCTCTGTCCTACGAGCTGCGTCATCGTGCAGAAAGCGACTCTTCACAGCAACGCAAGACCGAGGCTCTGAAGAGACTACAGGTTGTGGAGTCGTTCCGTGCGTCTAAGGGTATCAACAGGCCGGAGTGGATGATCATGAAGATTATCCCTGTCATTCCGCCGGATCTGCGTCCGCTCGTTCCGTTGGATGGAGGACGCTTTGCCACGTCTGACCTGAATGACCTGTATAGAAGAGTAATCATCAGAAACAACCGTCTGAAACGACTTCTCGAGATAAAGGCTCCGGAGGTCATCCTCCGCAATGAAAAGCGTATGTTGCAGGAAGCAGTCGATTCCTTGTTCGACAACTCACGCAAGGCAAGTGCCGTCAAGTCTGAGTCTAACCGCCCTCTGAAGTCTTTGTCTGACAGCTTGAAGGGTAAGGTGGGACGTTTCCGTCAGAACCTGCTCGGTAAGCGCGTCGACTATTCAGCCCGTTCTGTCATTGTTGTCGGTCCCGAGCTGAAGATGGGCGAGTGCGGTTTGCCAAAGCTGATGGCGGCAGAGTTGTACAAGCCGTTCATCATTCGCAGACTTATAGAACGTGGCATCGTCAAGACCGTCAAGAGCGCGAAGAAGATTGTCGATAGGAAAGATCCCGTCATTTGGGATATCCTTGAATATGTGATGAAGGGCCATCCCGTCCTGTTGAACCGTGCCCCGACGCTGCACAGACTTGGCATTCAGGCCTTCCAGCCCAAGATGATCGAGGGCAAGGCAATCCAGTTGCACCCGTTGGCATGTACGGCGTTCAATGCCGATTTCGACGGTGACCAGATGGCAGTCCATCTTCCGTTGAGCAACGAGGCAATACTCGAGGCGCAGCTCCTGATGTTCGAGCCGCACAACATCCTTAACCCTGCCAATGGTGCACCTATCACAGTGCCTGCGCAGGATATGGTGCTTGGCTTGTACTACATCACCAAGTTGCGCAAGGGTGCCAAGGGCGAAGGATTGACGTTCTACGGACCGGAAGAGGCTATCATCGCCTATAACGAGCACAAGTGCGACATCCACGCCATCATCAGCGTCGTTGTGAACGATGTCGATGAGAATGGCAACGTTATCAAGGTGATGAAGCACGACACATCTGTCGGACGTGTCATCGTCAACCAGATGGTGCCTGACGAAGCCGGATACCTCAATACCGTCATATCCAAGAAGTCTCTGCGCGACATCATCAGCCACGTCATTCAGGTGTGCGGTGTCACGAAAGCATGTAACTTCCTTGACGGCATCAAGAACCTCGGTTACTATATGGCGTTCAAGGGTGGACTGTCGTTCAACCTCGGCGACATCATCATTCCGAAGGAGAAAGAGGAACTGGTGAACAAGGGATATGAAGAGGTGGAGCAGGTCATCAACAACTACAACATGGGCTTCATAACCAATAACGAGAGATACAATCAGGTTATTGATATTTGGACACATGTGAACTCAGAGCTGTCCAACATCTTGATGAAGACCCTGTCTGAAGACAATGACGGCTTCAACTCTGTTTACATGATGCTTGACTCCGGTGCCCGTGGTTCCAAGGAGCAGATTCGTCAGCTCTCCGGCATGCGTGGTCTGATGGCGAAACCTCAGAAGGCCGGTGCCGAAGGTGGACAGATCATTGAGAACCCCATTTTGTCGAACTTCAAGGAAGGTCTGTCGGTGCTGGAGTACTTCATCTCCACGCACGGTGCCCGTAAGGGTTTGGCCGATACTGCATTGAAGACTGCCGATGCCGGTTACCTGACACGTCGTTTGGTCGATGTCTCGCACGATGTCATCATCAATGAGGAAGACTGCGGAACATTGCGTGGACTTGTCTGCACGGCCATCAAGAACAACGATGAGGTCGTTGCGACGCTCTACGAGCGCATCTTGGGTCGTGTGTCCGTGCATGACGTAATCAACCCGACAACAGGCAAGGTCATCGTGACTGCCGGCGAAGAGATAACCGAAGACAAGGCTGCGGAGATTGAGAAGTCTCCTATCGAGAGTGTCGAGATCCGCTCGGTGCTGACTTGCGAGTCGAAGCACGGCGTATGCGCCAAGTGCTACGGACGAAACCTTGCAACCAGCAAGATGGTCAACAAGGGCGAGGCTGTGGGTGTCATTGCCGCACAGGCAATTGGCGAGCCTGGTACGCAGCTTACGTTGCGTACGTTCCACGCCGGCGGTACTGCTGCCAACATAGCAGCCAACGCCACCATCGTGGCAAAGAACGACTCCAAGGTCGAGTTTGATGAACTCCGTACGGTGAACGCCGTCAACGATGAGGGTCAGGATATACAGATTGTAGTCAGCCGTCTGGCAGAGGTTCACTTCAAGGACGTGAACACCGACATCACGCTGTCGACGCACAGTGTGCCTTACGGTTCCACGCTCTATGTCAACGATGGTGACAGTGTGGAGAAGGGCAAGATGATTGCACGTTGGGATCCGTTCAATGCTGTCATCATCACCGAGGCCGCAGGCAAGATTGAGTTTGAAGATGTCATTGAAAATGTGACATACACCATAGAGACCGATGAGTCTACCGGTTACAGCGATATGATCATCATCGAGTCGAAAGACAAGACCAAAGTGCCTTTGGCTCGCATCGTCGATGAGAATGGTGAGCTGATAAGGACATACAACTTGCCCGTGGGTGGACACGTTGATGTTCAGGACGGACAGATGGTCAAGGTTGGCGACATCATTGTCAAGATACCGCGTTCTGTCAGCAAGGCCGGTGATATCACTGGCGGTCTTCCCCGCGTCACCGAACTGTTCGAAGCACGTAGCCCGTCAAATCCCGCTACCGTGTCCGAGATTGACGGTGAGGTCACGATGGGTAAGGTCAAGCGTGGCAACCGTGAGGTCATTGTGACTTCAAAGGTCGGCGACGTGAAGAAGTATCTTGTGCCTCTGTCGAAGCAGATATTGGTTCAGGAGAATGACTACGTGCGTGCCGGCACCCCGCTCTCCGATGGCGAGGTAACCCCGTCTGACATTCTTGCCATCAAGGGTCCCACGGCTGTGCAGGAATATATTGTCAACGAGGTGCAGGATGTCTACAGGCTTCAGGGTGTGAAGATCAACGACAAGCACTTTGAGATTATAGTGCGTCAGATGATGCGCAAGGTACAGATCAACGAGCCGGGTGACACGCGCTTCCTTGAACAGCAGGTGGTTGACAAGCTCGACTTCCAGGACGAGAACGACCGCATTTGGGGCAAGAAGGTGGTCACGGATGCCGGTGATTCGCAGACGCTACAGGCCGGACAGATTGTGACGGCTCGTAAGCTGCGCGATGAGAACAGTATGCTGAAGCGTCGCGATCTCAAGCTCGTTCAGGTCAGGGATGCCGTCCCTGCTACATCGACACAGATACTTCAGGGTATCACACGTGCCGCTTTGCAGACCAAGAGCTTCATGTCGGCTGCATCGTTCCAGGAGACCACGAAGGTGCTCAACGAGGCTGCAATCTATGGCAAGACCGATTTCTTGGAGGGAATGAAGGAGAACGTCATCTGCGGACACCTGATTCCTGCCGGTACCGGCCAGCGCGAGTACGAGAAGATCATCGTAGGCTCGAAAGAAGACTATGACCGTGTGCTGGCAAACAAGCACGCTGTGCTCGACTATGACACTGACGATGAAACCACAGAACGATGAATAGGGACGCATAGGCGAACCTGTCGGGCGGACTGCCGCATAACATGAAACGTAATCCGGCGTTGCAAGTTGATTGCAACGCCGGATTTTTTGATTACGGTCCGCTAGAACTTTTTTTTGGGGCCAATAAAATAGGGCCGGACTCTTCGCTTAGAGTTCAGCCCCTTTACTTGCTTCCGAGGAGCAGGGCGTGATAAGAGTGATGCTCTAAAAGGTAGGAGCAGTCTCCACGATGGACTTCGACTAATATGAAGAACACATCAATCGGAATACATCGCCGGTACCGGTTAGTTGAAACTCCGGTACCAATTAGTTGAAACTTCAGTACCAACTGCTTGAAACTCCGGTACCGGTTAAGTGGTACTGAAAATGGTACTGGAAGCGGTAATGGGCTCAGTAGAAAACGCCTCCGACCGTGTGTGCCAAAAAAGATGGCGGATAAGCCGATGGCTAAAACGGAAAGTTGTATCTTTACGCCCAAATTGGTGTAACTATGGTGCAAGATAAAAAGCCCTATTTCAGTGGTTGGCGGCTGTTTTTCGCTAACATTCTGCTAATGCTGGCGGTGGCATTTGCCATGGCTGTGTTAGCGATGAAGTGGGTGGACGGCTACACTCATCATGGCGAAGCCGTGGAGGTGCCCAACATCGTCGGCAAGACCTTGGACGAGGCACGTTCCGTCTTCAGCGACTTGAGCTTGGAGTGCATGGTCGCAGACTCCAACTACATAAAGACAGAACCCGCCGGTGCGGTGCTCGACTGCAACCCCTCTGCCGGACAGAAAGTCAAGAAGGGGAGGGTGGTCTACCTGACAGTAAACACCTTCAGCGTGCCGCTTCATGACATCCCCGACGTGGCCGATAACAGCTCGGTCCGTCAGGCCGAGGCACGCATCATGGCAGCCGGCTTCCGGCTCGACAGCATAGAATATGTCAGCGGCGAGAAGGATTGGGTGTATGGCGTGAAGTACAGGGGGCGTTTGCTCTTGTCGGGCGAGAAAGTTCCCGACGGAGCCACGCTGCAACTCATGGTAGGTGCCGGCGATGACTTCATGCCCGACAGCCTCAAGGGCGACTCGCTGCACCTCGCTGAACCCGATGGCGTGCAGCGCAAGACCTCCAAGAGTCAGGACGATGACGACAGTTGGTTTTAGTGCTTAACGTGAGTGTATGATGCTGGATTTCAAATGATGGAAGCGGAAGAGTTCAAGGGATACGATACGGAGGACATTGACGATATAGACGACATTGTTGGCGATGCCGACAGTGCGCGTCTGTACGAGCACTTCAGTGCGCAGGCCGACCGTGGTCAGGAACCGGTCCGTGTGGACAAGTATCTCTTCGACAAGCTCCCCAACGCCTCACGCAACCGCATACAGAAAGCTGCCGACGCGGGCTATATCCTCGTTAATGGCAAGGCCGTGAAGAGCAGCTACAAGGTCAAGCCGCTCGACACTGTGACGGTCATGCTCGACAGACCCAAGTACGACAACGAGGTGGTACCGCAGGACCTGCCGCTCGACATCGTCTATGAGGACGACAGTCTGATGGTCGTCAACAAGCCCGCAGGCATGGTGGTGCATCCGGGTCATGGCAACTACGACGGCACGCTCGTCAACGGCATAGCTTGGCATCTCAGGAATACGCCGTGCTACAATGCCAACGACCCGCGTGTCGGGCTGGTTCACCGCATCGATAAGGACACGTCGGGCTTGCTGGTCATCGCCAAGACCCCCGAAGCCAAGACCGGACTCGGACAGCAGTTCCTCAACAAGACCACGAAACGGGCTTACAATGCTCTGGTATGGGGCAACTTCGACACCGACAGCGGGACTGTCGAGGGTGACATTGCCCGCAACCCCAAGGACCGCCTGCAGATGACGGTCGTGCCCGACGGCATGGGGAAGCACGCCGTGACCCACTATCGTGTGCTCGAACGGTTTGGCTATGTCACGCTGGTGGAGTGCGTCCTCGAGACCGGCCGCACGCATCAGATACGTGTGCACATGAGGCATATCGGCCACATCCTCTTCAACGACGAGCGGTATGGCGGTCACGAGATTCTGAGAGGTACAACATTTTCAAGATACAAGCAGTTCATAGACAACTGCTTCAAGATTTGCCCGCGTCAGGCACTGCATGCCAAGACATTGGGGTTCAAGCACCCCGTGACCGGCGAAGACATGTTCTTCGCCTCCGAACTGCCCGATGATATGGCGGCACTGTTGGACAAATGGCGGAATTATGTAATAAACAGAGACTTGCAATGAAACGTACGATTGCTATAGTAGCAGGAGGCTACACCTCCGAATATCATGTCTCCCTGCGCAGTGCGGAGGGTCTGTATTCCTTCATCGACAAGGACAGGTACGACCTGTATATCGTTGTCATTCACGGACCGGACTGGCACGTCCGGCTGCCCGACGGCACCACGGCTCCGATAGACCGCAATGACTTCAGCTTCACCACGGACGGCAGGAAGCACGTGTTCGACTTCGCCTACATCACCATCCACGGTGGCCCTGGCGAGAACGGACAGTTGCAGGGCTATTTCGACATGCTGCACATTCCATATTCGTGTTGCGGCGTTCTGGCAGCCGCCGTCACCTATGACAAGTTCGTGTGCAACCAGTATCTCAAAGGCTTCGGCATCCCTGTGGCAGACTCCGTGTTGCTGCGCAAGGGACAGCCGGTCGACGAAGAAGGCATCCGTGCCGCAGTGGGACTGCCGTGCTTCGTCAAGCCCAATCTTGGCGGTTCCAGCTTCGGGGTCACCAAGGTCAAGGAGAACAAACAGCTGCTTCCGGCTATAGAGAAAGCCTTCGCCGAAGCACCCGAGGTCGTCATCGAGAGCTTCCTCGACGGCAAGGAGATCACTTGCGGGTGCTACAAGACAAAGAGCAAGTCGGTGGTGCTGCCCATAACTGAGGTGCGCACGCACGACGAGTTCTTCGACTACGACGCCAAGTACAACGGCCATGTCGACGAAATCACGCCGGCAGAAATAGCCGACAGCTTGCGCGACCGCGTGCAGGCTGTCACACAGGCCATCTACGACATCCTTGGTGCGGCGGGCATAATACGCGTGGACTACATCATCACCGCCGGCGACAAGATAAACCTCCTGGAGGTCAACACGACCCCGGGAATGACGGCCACCAGCTTCATACCGCAACAGGTGCGGGCTGCCGGTCTCGACATAAAGGATGTGATGACGGACATCATAGAAGATAACTTTTAACAGGACCGGACATGACGACTACAGAATTTGACGAGATACGACCGTACCTGGACGAGGAACTGCCGCAAATCTACGAGGAACTCATTGCCGACCCTGCCTTCCGCAGTGTGGTAGGCTCCGTGATGCCCGGAGTGCCGTTCGAGATCATTGCCGAACGTATGCGCACCTGCAAGACCAAGCAGGAGTTCCAGCGTGCCTTCTGCTACCGCTTTCTCAAAAAGCTGGAAGCAGACACCACCGCCTCGCTCAGCATCGACCTGTCACAAATTGAAGACCGCTCGCTGGCCTATACCTATGTGTCAAACCACCGCGACATAATTCTCGACTCCGGCTTCCTCTCGGTTCTGCTCTTCGACAGTGGGCTTGACTCCGTAGAGATTGCTATTGGCGACAACCTGCTCATCTATCCCTGGATAAAGAAACTGGTGCGCATCAACAAGTCGTTCATCGTGCAGCGTGCGCTGACCATGCGCCAGATGCTCGAGTCGTCGCGACGAATGTCGCGCTATATGCACTACACCATCCGTGACAAGAAACAGTCCATCTGGATAGCACAGCGCGAGGGACGCGCCAAGGATTCGAACGACCATACGCAGGACAGCGTACTGAAGATGATGGCCATGGGTGGCGACGGCGGTGTGCTCGAGAGCCTCATGGAGATGAACATCGTGCCGCTCTCCATCTCCTACGAGTACGATCCGTGCGACTATCTCAAGGCCCGCGAGTTCCAGCTCAAGCGTGACAACGACGACTACAAGAAAACCACCGCCGACGACCTCAAGAACATGGAGACAGGGCTGTTCGGCTTCAAGGGGCGTGTGGCGTTCCGCACGGCTTCGTGCATCAACAGCCAACTGCGGCAGCTCGACCCCGCAATGTCCAAGCAGGAACTGTTCTCGAGTGTCTCCGCCATAATCGACCGTGGCATACACTCCAACTACGAGCTGTTCCCCAACAACTACGTCGCCTACGACCAACTTGAAGGCACGCACCGTTTCGTCGGTACCAACTACACAGCCGACGAGGAGCGGCATTTCCTGGATTACGTCGACGGACAGCTCGCGAAGATTGACCTGCCCGACCGCGACGAGAGCTTTCTCCGTCAGAAGCTGCTGCTGATGTATGCCAACCCGTTGAAGAACTATCTCGGCACGCTGTAGTGAACGACCTTGTACGATGAACCTCCTGCGTCACATAGTACCTTTTTCCCTTGTCCTTGCACTGGCTGCGGCGTGCAGCGACGACAGCTATCATTATCCGTCGGTCAAGAAGGAATTCTACACCCTCCACACGGACGGCACCGGCAGTCCCGAGACGATAGAGACGGACGATGGGCAGACTCATGCCGTAGCCGAGGATAAATCTGGCTTCGTGTCCGCTCCCGACACCGCATTGCGTGTCGTCGGCTACTACGAACAGGTCGATGGCGGCGTGCGCATCTATTCGCCGTCGCCGACGGTCTCCTACAAGCCCGTATCCGCATCGGCGTATGCCGACAGTGCATCCACCGCACCCGTGTCCTTGCAGAGCATGTGGGGCGGACTCAAGTATCTGAATATTGTGCTTGAAGTGAAGAATGCCGGCGGCAGGCACAAACTGCTCCTTCTGGAGGACTCCGTGCGCCGCTCTGCCGGTGGCAGCAATGTCTACCTGTCCATCTATCACAATGCCAACGGCGACTCCGAGGCATACACCTCGCGTGCCTGTATGTCCCTCTCCGTGGAGGACTATCTCAGTTCTGTGGGTACGCCTCTTGATGTGAATGTCAGCTTCCTCAGCTACGGCGGCGTGCGTGAGACACGCTCCGTTTCTTTCCGCTGACGGCTCTGCTTCTTGTGTAGCTCTTTTGTCACTGTGACGGTGCCATCGTCGCAGCGTCGCTCTCGTTGCCGAAGCAGTCGACGGCTGTCACGGCGAAGAATTTCTTGTCATCCCACGGCATAATCCTGATGTGTGTGTAGTCGGTGCCACGGACGCGTTGTGCCACGAGGCAGCGAGCGTCCGATGTGTCGACGGGATAAGTGTCCGAGGCATAGATGTTATACAGCGGTTCGGGTGTCGAGCTGTCGTTGTCCGTCGACGGTTGCCAGCTCAGCCTTGTATATCCGTCGGGTTGTCTGTCGACGGTCAGCCCTGTCGGTGGCGTTGGGGCGATGCTGTCTATCCATGTCATTGGCGGCACTAATGCCGGAGTGGCATACAGGTCGTCCTTCAGTATATCATATACCTCCTGCGTGTTGTCCGTCAGGTATTGCGTGCGGTAGTAGGCCTGTCCGCCAAGGCCGTGACGGCGCAGGAAATGTATCTGCCGGTAGATGTCGCTCGTCTTCCAGTTGCCCTCCTTCGGGTCAAGGAAGTAGATGCCCAGCCCTGGCACGACCTGCCGCCCGTGGCTCTCCTCCTGCCAGTCAAGGACGAACGGATAGAACGCATCGTCGCGGAAATACATCATCGGATATATCTGATCCTGTATGCCCTCCGTGAGCCAACGGTCGACCTCCTGCTTCACCACGTTGTATGCGTTCCAGTTCTGGCTGGTATATCTTGGCGTATCCCGCAGCTTGCCCACGGGCGACGTGCTCACCTTGACCCACGGCTTCAGTGCCTTCACACCGTTATATATGTAGCGCACTATCTGCGTGATATTGTCACGCCGCCAGTCATCGAGGCTCCTGCCGGCACCATACTTGCGGAACTCCGCACGGTCGGGAAAGTTGTTGGCACGCTCCGGATAGCGCAGGTAGTCAAAGTGTACGCCGTCGACGTCATATTTCGTTATGACCTCGCGTGTCAGCTCCATCAGATATTCTTTGGTCTTCGGGTTGCCGGGGTTCAGATAGTGCTCGTTGCGGTATGTCAGGCAGATGTCCGGATGCTTCTTCACCACGGAGTTGCGCCCCATCGCGCTGACGTGTCGGCGTGTGCCAAGCGGTATCGACACCATCCATGCGTGGCATTCCATACCTCTCTTGTGACACTCCTCGACGGCGAATGCCAGCGGGTCATAGCCGGGGCTGCGCCCCTCGCGGCCTGTCAGTATCTCGTTGTATGTCTCTATGTCCGAGGGGTAGATCACGTCGCCGCGCAGCCGCGTCTGTAGCAACACGGTATTGAAGTTCGCAGCCTTCAGCCGGTCGAGAATGTCGAGCAGCTCTTCCTTCTGCCGGCGTATGCCTTCTTCCGACGTTGCCTTGGCCTTGGGCCAGTCCAAACCGTAGATGGTTGTCACCCACGCTGCCCTGACCTCATACTTAGGCTGTGGCTGCGTGCCTTGTGCCGCAGCGGTGCACAGCGTCAGCAGCAGTGCCGTGACAAACGATAATATGATGTTGATTGCACGTCGCATCTTCGCGTGCAAAGTTATCAAATAAAAACCTCTCACCGTCCCCTCTGTGCATCCTTTAATCCCTATCCTCCTCTACAATGCCTTCTTCGGCACCTTCAGAAGGTGCTAAGAATCGCATTGTTTTGCCCTC
>CAVDAU010000013.1:0-19705 GCA_963607015.1 Streptococcaceae bacterium | reverse complement strand
TTTCAAACATAAGACTTTGCCATTTCAAATATAAGCGTAGAAGTCAGAAGTCATATCCTGCGGACATCTCATGTCATGCGGCACGGCATCGTGCCGACGGTGGGAGACAAAATTGTGTAACTTTGCACGGACAGAGATCCGGCAGAAGCGCAAATGGCAAGGCCGGTAGCATCAGGATGCAGGAGGAACGGATGGCACAGGAAGGGACGGTTGCAGCCGGTGGCGAAGCCACAGGCGTGAGGGTGACGACGGACTACATACGCGAGCGGTTCGCGCTGTTCAACGGCATGATGTTCGGCGGCAGGCTTGAGATGCCGCCGCTGAAGGTGTCGAACGCACGCTCGACATTGGGACAGGTGCGCTGCAAGAGATCGGCACAGCGGGACGGGACATGGCGTTACGGCGATTTCGAGTTCGTCATCAGCGGCAGGCTGAAGCTGAACGAGCGTGCGATAGACGACGTGATCATACACGAGATGATCCACTACTATATCCTCTCGAACCGGATTCAGGACACGGGACCCCACGGCGTGGTGTTCCGCCGCATGATGGACGAGATAAACAGCCGCTACGGACGCAACATCGGCGTGCGGCACAGGATGACGGAGGAGGAGCACGCCACAGACTCACGCAGGTCGCTGCACATGGTGTGCGTGGTGCGCGGCAAGGGATGGACGGGCATCATCGTGGCGGCAAGGACGCGGGTACGGGCACTGTGGGACGCACCGACGCACATCCTCGACGTGACGGAATGGAACTGGTATGTTTCATACGACCCTTACTTCAACCGCTTCCCGCACGTGCGCACGCTGAAGGTCTACAAGGTGGCAGAAGAAGAACTGCGTGCACACCTCTCGGGTGCGCACGCAGTGGTGATGACAGACAAGGGGATAAGGATAAGGCTCAGCCGAGCAGTTCCTTGACCTTGTCGGAGATGGCGCGGCCTTCTGCCTTGCCGGCAAGGGACTTGGTGGCAACGCCCATGACGCGACCCATGTCCTTGAGGCTTGTGGCACCTGTCTGCAGGATGATGGCCTTGACGGCTTCCGTAAGCTCGGCATCGGTCATGGCCTGAGGCAGATATGCCTCCATGACGCGCACCTGTGCAAGCTCGGCATCGGCCAGGTCCTGACGGTTTTGCTGCAAGTAGATGTCGGCAGCGTCCTTGCCTTGCTTCACGAGTTTTTGGATGAGCTTCAGGGCATCCGCATCGTCGAGGGTGTCGTTGGCCCCGGGAGCGGTCTTTGCCTCAAGGAATACTTTCTTGACATTGCGCAGTGCCTCGAGTGCCACTTTGTCGTGGCTCTTCATGGCGGCAATGATGTCTTTGCTGATTTGTTCGAATAGTGCCATTTCTTTTTATGTGTGTGTAAGGGTTATGTGTTTTATCTCGTGTTTTCAGAAGACGATGGCGGCTTCCTGACCGTCGCTGCCGCTGTCGGCAGACGGCTGCGTGGCGTCGTCGCCGCGCATATCGCGGCCGGTCGTCTCGTCGGACTTCTCCTTGATGGCGTTGAGACGGGCAGAGTCGCGGGTGAAGGTGGGCGCGTCCTCGACCATGGCTATGACGGCATCGTTCTCAAGGTCTTCGTCGGTGAAGATATAGACCTTGTTCTTGTGATACTTCTTCGTGTTGCCCTGACGGCCGTAGTACTCGTCGATCTTGGCTGTATCTGCCGCCTCCTGCTCCTCGCGGGCCTCGACCTTGGCACGCTCGTCGGCACTCAGCAGCTGGTCTATGCCAGGCACTGCCGCAGCTCCGAAGCCGGTGGCGAGAATGGTGAACTTGACAAATTCGCCCAACGAATCGTCGGTGGCCTTGCCCCAGATGACCTCCATGTTGGAGTTCAGACTGTCCATGAAGGAGTCTATCTCGCTCATTTCCTCGATGAGTATCGGATTGTCGCTGCCGGCATAGATGTTGAACAGGACCTTCTTGGCGTTGGTGATGTTGTTGTTGTTCAGCAGAGGAGAGTGGAGCGCGTTCTCGATGGCGCGTTTCAGACGCTTGTCTCCCTTGGCCCTGCCTGTCGACATGATGGCCACGCCGCCGTCCTTGAGCACCTTCTTGACATCACGGAAGTCGAGGTTTATCGTGCCTTCGGTGGTGATGATTTCGGCGATGCTCTTGGTGGCGATGCAGAGGATGTCGTTGGCCTTGGCAAGACCCTCTTCAAGAGAGGTGATGCCGTCGGTGTAGATCTCCCGCAGACGCTCGTCGTTGATGACAAGCAGTGCATCGACATTCTTGCGCATCTCCTCGACACCGCGCAATGCCTGTAGAATCTTCGGCCGCTTCTCGAAGAGGAACGGAATGGTGACGATGCCGACGGTGAGCATTCCCATCTCCTTGGCCACACGTGCCACGACAGGAGCTGCACCCGTGCCGGTGCCGCCACCCATGCCGGCGGTGATGAACGCCATCTGCGTGCCGTCAGTGAAGAGCTGTTTTATCTCCTCGATGCTTTCTTCGGCCGCGTCGTGTGCCACCTGCGGGTCATTGCCCGCACCCAATCCGCCGCACTGCTTCGGGCCAAGCTGGATCTTGATGGGTATGGCCGACTTCTTGAGATCCTGCACGTCGGTGTTGCAGAGCACGAAGGTTACGTCGTCTATGCCTTCACGGAACATGTAGTTGACGGCGTTGCCGCCACCGCCACCCACGCCTATGACCTTGATGATTTTCGGCGACTCGCTCTGAAGCATGAAGTCTACTGTGCCGCCATGGAGTATGTCATTGCTATTCTCTTCCATATATGTCTTGTTGCCTCCCGTTGAAAAAAGTTCTTACTCTATAATTTGTCGCTGTTGTCATCGAAGATGTCGCGCGAAATGCTGCTTAACGTCTTGCCTATCTTCTTTATCAGACTGCCGCGTCTCTCACGGCCTTCTTCACGTTTCCTGCGCTTTTCTTCCTCTCTCCTCTTGCGCTCGGCTTCTTTCTCACGCTCCTTGCGCAGGCGTTCTTCTTCCTCTCTCTTCCGGAGCGCATCCTCTTCCTGCCGTTTGTATTCCTCGTCGTCGGCAAAGAGGTTGCTCGGTTCGGGTGCGGGCGAAGAAGATGATGATGCCGCAGTGTTGCCGAATGGCGACGACACCGCTTCGGCGGCACAGCAGTTTTCGTTGCCGAGCAGCAACATTCCGTAGACGACGTTGAGCGTTCCGTCCTGACGTGTCGCGACCTGCGAGCCAACAACATTGAACGTGGGAGACTTCACGGTCTTGACCTTGCTTTGGCCGCTGTACTTGCGGAAAGCCTCTTCCATGTTGCGCAGGTTGCTGCCGCCGCCGGTGAGCACGACACCGGCGAAGAGCTTGCCGGCATAGCCCGACTGCGTTATTTGGTTCCACACGTTCTTGATGATTTCTTCGGTGCGGGCTGTGATGAGGTCATTGAATGTCTCCCACTCCTTGATGGGGAAGCCCGACGGTGCTTCGCCTGTGCCTTCGCCCAGGGCATCGCCATACTCTTCCTTGAGATGGCGTGCTTCGTCTTCCTCAATGCGCAGAGCGGTGAGGTCGCGCGTCAGGTTCTCACTGCCCAGGGGCAGCACGCTGAGATAGCGCAGCAGGTTGTTCTTGTAGACGGACACTGTGGTGGTGGCGGCTCCGAAATCGACCAATGCACAGCCGGAGCGCATCTCAGCCTCGGTGAGCACGGCTGCCGCCAATGCCTTGGGACCCACGATGAGGTCGTCGGCAATGTCGATGTGAGCCTGCTCGGCACTGAACTCAAGGTTCTTCTTGACATAAGAGCGCGCCACGACGTTGAGGAGCGTGGCCTTGACATTGTGTCCGGCAACGCCTATCGGCTCGATGACAAGCGTATTGTCAATGTCATATTCCTGCGGAATGACATCGAGGATGCAGGCATCGACAATGGGATAATTGCGGTTTTCGTCGTTTATCTCATTGATGAGGTCTTCCGTAACTATGTCTCCGTCGGCGACTGTGCGTCTGACTTCGTTCTTGACAGTACGCATGGTCTGTCCGCTGATGCTGAGGTAGACCTTGGCAATCTTGTGTGACAGTTGCGTCTCAAGACTGCTGACGATGCTGCCCATTGCTTTGGCAGCTTCGTTGATGTTGAGCGTCACGCCCTTCTTGGCGAAGCGCGAGGCATCCTCCTGTGCAAAGGCACGTACCGTAATTGTGCCGTTGGCCTCCTTGTTGCCGGCTATGCCCGTGATCCTTGACGAGCCAAGCTCTATAGCCACTGTAAATTCTGTCTTTGCCATATATGTGTTTGTCCTTTTGTTTTTTTATCTCTTTGTACAGATTATCTGATTGTCAAACTCCACGCTGATGCGCTTGTACTTGTTCCAGCCCACCTTGTTGAGTGCCTCGGTGTAGAAGCGGTGAACACGGTCGAGCTTATGGGCAAAGTTGTCGAGCGTGCCGAGGTAGATGATGTTGTCACCAACACGCGGCACTATCTCTATGCCTCCACCGCGCAGCACATTGATCTGCTCCACCTGTGCACGCCAAAAGGCATCCTTCCGCAAAAATAAGCCAAACTGATGCAGGTTCTGCCCGGACGAGTGCTTTTCTACATGTCCCGTGACAATGGGCAGATGGAAAGCAACCTCGGACACGGCAGGCATTTCACGGCCTTGCTCGTCGATGTAGTAGTCACTGCCGTCGGAACTGATGACGTGAAGAATGGGCACACGTTGCCTGATGTCGATACACACAATGCCGGAGAGCGTCTTGTAGCACTCGACATCCTCAATGAGGGCATTGTGTGAAAGCTCCTCTTCGAGTGCCGGCAGGGAGATGCTGTCCATGAGCCGTCCCACGGGGTTGAGGTGCTTGGCGTTCAGATGCGACAGTATGCTCTGTTTGGTGATGATCCGGGAGAAAGTGGTGTCGCGGGTCAACACTTCGATGTCACTGCACACCAGTCCCTCGGGTTTGTGGTTGACGACAGTGAAGGCAAACAGCAGATATGCCACGACGAGCAGCAGCACCAACGACAATATGACTCTCCTCAGGATTTGCATCTTCTTCTTTCTCTCTTCTTTTCCTCTCTGTGTATGTGTGGAACCTTATTTCAGGTATTTATCCGTGAATATGCGTTTGATCTCCGGCACGTAGTTGTCAAGGTCGCCCGCACCGAGGATGACAACCACCCGGTAGTCGCCTTCGGAAAGGATATTGAGCACGTCCTCCTTGCGGCATAGCGTCTTCTCTATGTCAGGGCGCAGTTCGTCGAATATCAGTTGGCTGCTGACTCCCTGTATCGGCTTCTCGCGGGCAGGATATATGTCGGTGAGTATGACCTCATCGAAGAGCGACAGGCTGCGTGCAAAGTCGCGGTAGAAGTCACGCGTGCGGGTATAGAGATGCGGCTGGAACACCGCCGTTATCTTCTTGTCGGCATAGAGCTGACGCAGCGAGCGGGCACACTGTTCAATCTCGGCAGGATGATGGGCATAGTCGCTGAGCAGTACGATGCGGTCGGTCTTGAGCTTGAAGTCGAAACGGCGCACCACCCCACTGAAAGTAGACATGGAGCGACGCAACTCTTCGTCGCCGACACCCACAAGATGGGCTGCCGCCATAGCTGCCACGCCGTTCTCGATGTTGACACTCACGGGTACGCCCAAACGGATACCGTCAATGCGGGTATCGGGTGCCACGAAGTCAAACGTGATTTCACCGCCGCCGATACGTATGTTCTCTGCGTGGAAATCACCGTCGGATGTGGCTGAATAGGTATAGACCTTGACACCGGATTGCACGTCGGGTTGCAGCTTCAGCCCCGTGTGAATGATCAGTGCTCCGTCCTGACGGATGAGGCTCGTATAATGGCGGAAGCTGTCGAGATAGGCCTCATAGGTCTCGTAAATATCGAGATGGTCGGGGTCGGTGGCAGTGATGATGCTGATATATGGCGACAGCCAATGGAACGAGCGGTCGAACTCATCGGCCTCGATGACAGTATAGGGACTGGACTGCGAGAGCAAGAGGTTTGTGCCGTAGTTCTTGGATATGCCGCCGAGGAACGCCGTGCAGCCGATACGCGACTGCCGCAACAGGTGTGCCAGCATCGTACTAGTAGTGGTCTTGCCATGGGTTCCGGCAACACAAAGCCCTTTGCTGTTGTGGGTTATGATGCCAAGCACTTGCGAACGCTTTTGCACATCAAATCCCTGTTGGCGGAAGTAGACGAGTTCTGACAGGTCTGCGGGGACGGCAGGCGTGTAGACCACAAGCGTCGAGACCTTGTCCCTGCATCGTTCGGGAATGAGGGAGCAGTCGTCGGTATAGTGAATGTCGGCACCTTCGGCCACAAGCCGCTCGGTCAGCTCCGTGCGTGTCTTGTCATAGCCTGCCACGAACTTGCCTTTCGACAGGAAATAGCGAATCAACGCACTCATGCCGATGCCGCCCGAGCCTAAGAAATAAACCGATTTTATGTCTTCTAACTTCTTCATCTTTGTTCTGTCTCCTGCTTCATTTAGGTTGCTTTATCAGGTCAAGCACTTGACGTGCTATGACATCAGCCGCATCCGGCTTGGCCAGTGCGGCAATGTTGCCGCTCAGTTCTGCGAGCTGTCCATCGTTCTTCACGGTGGCAATGGCTGTCCGCACAAGGCTGTCCACGGCTTCGGAGTCTTTTATACAGACGGCGGCGTTCTTCCTGACCAATGCCATGGCATTCTTGGTCTGATGGTCTTCGGCCACGTTGGGCGAGGGGACAAGTATCACGGGCATACCCAAGAGGCAGAATTCGGAAATGGAACCTGCTCCGGCACGCGAGATGACGAGGTCGGCGGCAGCATAAGCCTTGTCCATGGACTTGATGAAGTCCGTGACATAGAGGTTCGGGATTGACGCAATGTCGGGCAGATGCACATCCTCACCGGTATAGGCGGACAGGGCTTCGCGCACACGATCAATATATATCTTTCCCGTCTGCCAGATGAACTGTATGTCGCTGTGACTGTCGATAGTCTCAAGAGCTTTCAGCATAGTGTGGTTCAGTGTCCGCGCACCAAGGCTTCCGCCCAACAGCAAGATGGTTTTCTTTGCAGGATTCAGCCCGAAGCTCTTCAGTGCATCCTGACGTGAGGGCCTGTCGGAAAGCAGGTTCTGTCGGACAGGGTTGCCCGTAAGCACAATCTTGGAAGCGGGGAAGAAACGCTCCATGCCCTCGTATGCCACACAAATCTTCTTGGCACGTTTTGCCAACAGCTTGTTGGTGACACCGGCATAGGAGTTCTGTTCCTGAATTAAGGTCGGTATGCCCATCATGGCTGCCGTCTTGAGCAGAGGACCGCTGGCATATCCGCCTACGCCGACAGCCACCTGCGGACGAAACGCCTTGATGATGCTGTATGCCTTGAGCTGGCTTCGCACAATCTTGAACAGCACACCGATATTGCGGAACATATTCTTGCGGTCAAAGCCCGCTATTGGCAGTCCGATGATGCGATATCCTGCATCCGGTACCCGCTGCATCTCCATACGACCCTCTGCACCGACAAACAGGATGTCGGCATCGGGATGCAGTGCCTTGATGGCATTGGCAATGGAGATGGCAGGGAATATGTGTCCGCCTGTGCCGCCTCCACTGATGATTATCCTTATGTCGTTTTTCCTTTGGTCTTCTTTCATCTTGTCACGAACGTATCTCTTTTCTCCTTATTATATATATGTGGCTTCTCTCTCTGTGAAGCACTCATTCCATCCTGGTGTCATTGCTTACCGACATCTCTTCGGAGGTCATTTCTCCCACGGTCTTGATCCCGTTCTCCTGACTGCCGTTGTCAAGCAGCGGCACTGTCTGTGTCCCTGCTTCCTGCTGCGCCCGCCGTTCCTCTTCCAATTTGGCAGTGTAGCGACTGACACTGAGCATCATTCCTATATAGGCACAGTTGACAAACATAGATGTTCCACCTTTACTGATGAGGGGTAACGGCTGTCCGGTCACCGGAGCCAATCCGACAGCCACCATCATGTTGAACGTTGCCTGTATGACGAGTATCAGCGCGATGCCTATGATCAGGAAAGCAGGAAATGTACGGTCGCACTTGCGTGCAATCCTGCCGGCACGAATCAGCAAGCAAAAATAGAGGAACACAACGAAGGAACCACCAAACAGTCCAAGCTCTTCGATGATGATGGCAAAAATGAAGTCTGAGAAGGCCTGACTCAGGAAGTCGCGTTCAACAGAGTTGCCAGGTCCCTTTCCGAGGATGTTGCTCGAAGCAATGGCAATACGTGCATGAGCCACCTGAGAATTTTCGTCGATATCGAACTTGGCAGCAGGCACCTCCTCATTGTCGGCAAAGCCCACGATGCGTTCTTTCACGGTGGTAAAGCGGTGTCCACCGGGGATTTGCGAGAGTGTGTCGTTGGGGGTTATCAGCAAGAATGTCACGAACACGAGTACCGTCGCCACCACACAGGCACCGAGAAGGAGCAATTTGCGTGTCTGCACACGGCCGATGAACATCATGACATAGACAGTGAGCAGCAGCAATGCGCCTGTCGAGAAGTTCTCGGGGACGATGAGTACAGCCATAATCCCTGCCGTGACACATATCCATTTGAACGCAGAGGGACGCGCACCGTCTTCATTCTGACCATGCGAGAGCTGTGATGCGGTGAATATAACCACTGCCATCTTTGCCAGCTCCGAGGGCTGGAACTGCAATCCGCCAAACTCCATCCAGCGGGCTGCGCCATTGACACGACCGCCCAAATAGCCCAACACAGCCACGACGACCAACAGTACTATGGACAGCGGCAGCAACAGATTGTTTGCCAAGCGGAAGAACTTATAGGGAATAAAGTGTACAATGATTACAATGGCCCCGCCGAACATCAACAGGAGGCAATGCTGCGTGATGGGGTTCCAATGGTCTCCCGTCTTATAGGCCAGCGTGCTTGATGCGCTGAACACTTCGACCACCGATATGAGGCAAAGTATCAGGAATATGAGCCAAATGACTTTGTCGCCATTGAATATGCTTTTTACCAAGTCCACTTTATTCTCTTGTCTTTAATCGTCAATATCTTTGTTTGGTGCCATCCGACAGATGTTCACAGTTCACAAACATACTTACGGAACTGATTGCCACGGTCGGCCATTCCGCTGAAGAGGTCGAAGCTGGCACAACACGGGCTGAGCAGCACCGTTTCTCCCTTCTTTGCCATCTTGTAGGCTGCATCTACGGCATCCTTCATTCCGGTGTTGATGTCTGCAACAGGCAGCCCCATGGGGTCGAAGAACCGATGCAGCTTGCTGTTGTCCACACCGAGGTAGACCAGTCCCGAGCACTTCTCCTTGACCAAATCCTTGATCTCGTCATAGTCATTGCCCTTGTCCTTGCCGCCAAGAATCAGTATGGTCTTTGTCTTCATGCTCTTGAGCGCATACCAGCAGGCATTGACATTGGTCGCCTTCGAGTCGTTGATGAAGCGCACACCACGGACCGATGCCACGTATTCCAGCCGGTGAGGCACACCCTTGAAGTCAGACAAAGCCTGACGGATGCAGTCGTTGCTGATGCCTGCCACGTCGGCAGAGATGCCGGCCGCCATGGAGTTATAGAGATTGTGCACGCCGTTGAGTGCAAGGTCTTCCTGCTCCATATTGAAATCCACAGGCTTCTCAATCCACAACTTGCCGTCGGCCGTATATGCCGCCAGCCCGTCTGCCTTCTTCTCGGCGAAAGGATAGACCTGCGCATGGATGCCGTACTTGGCAAGCTCGCGCTGTATTATCGGGTCGTCGTTCCAAAAGATGAAAGCATCGTCCGGTGTCTGGTTCTGAATGATGCGGAACTTGGCATCAATATAGTTCTGCATGCAGAAGCCATAGCGGTCGAGATGGTCGGGAGTGATGTTGAGCAACACGGCTATGTTGGCGCGGAACTTATACATATTGTCGAGCTGGAACGAGCTAAGTTCAATGACGTAGTAGTCGTGCTGCTCTGTTGCCACCTGCAAGGCGAGGCTGCGGCCGATGTTTCCTGCCAGACCGACGTTAAGTCCTGCACTCTTGAAGATGTGGTATATCAGCGATGTCGTGGTGGTCTTGCCGTTTGACCCCGTGATACACACCATCTTGGCATCTGTATAACGCCCTGCAAACTCGATTTCCGAGATGACCGGTATGCCGCGTTCACTGATTTTCACGACGATGGGGGCATCGTTCGGTATGCCGGGGCTTTTGATGACCTCGTCGGCATTGAGGATCTTCTCCTCCGTGTGGTGTCCTTGTTCCCAGGGAATACCGTATTTCTGAAGCTGCTCAATATACTTCGGTGCGATGTCGCCCGAGTCGGAAACGAACGTATCGAAGCCCTTCAACGAGGCCAGCACAGCAGCTCCGGCACCGCTCTCGCCTGCTCCAAGCACCACAATCCTCTTCTTGTCGTTTGTCTTCATATCTATAAGAGTCCTCCTTGCGCCCTATCTTATCTTGAGCGTTATTATCGTTATGGCAGCCAACACGATGGTCACAATCCAGAAGCGTATCGTTATCTTTGCCTCATGCAGCAACGCCTTGGGTGCCTGTATCCTGACGGAGCATCCGCTCTCAATCTGACTCATTGCCGTGCGGAAATGATCATGAATGGGAGCACGCTTGAACAGCCGCTGCTTCACGCCGCGACGCTTCCCCGCTTTGTAGTAATATCTCTGCAAAATCACAGACAGACTTTCCACAAGGAAGACACCGCACAATATCGGTATCAGCAGTTCCTTGCGGATGATGATGGCAAATACGGCAATGATGCCGCCGATTGTCAGGCTGCCGGTGTCGCCCATGAAGATCTGTGCGGGATAGGCATTGTACCACAGGAAGCCAATCAGTGCACCGACAAAGGCACAGATGAAGATTACCAACTCCTGCGCTCCCGGGATATACATTATATTAAGGTATTGGGCGAACTCGATATGGCTCGACACATAGGCCAAGACGCCAAGCGTGAAACCAATGATTGCCGAGTTGCCCGTGGCCATTCCGTCCATGCCGTCGTTCAGATTGGCACCGTTAGACACAGCCGTGACCACGATTATCGTCATCAGTACGAACAGAATCCAGCCGCCTGCCTGTGCGTGCTCGCCGAGAAACGACACCAAGTCCGCATAGTCGAGATTGTTGTTCTTGAAGAACGGGATGGTGGTCTGCGTGGCTTTTATGTCCCGTGCAGCGTGCATCACGACTGTTTCCTGCCCGGGCTGCGACACTTCTATGTTCGGACGGACTACAGCCTGCGGACTGAGATAAAGCGTCAGGCCGACGATGAAGCCCAGTCCCACCTGTCCGATGATCTTGAACTTGCCGTGCAGGCCTTCCTTGTCGTGCTTGAATATCTTTATGTAGTCGTCGGCAAAGCCCAATGAGCCTAACCAGACGGTGGTGATCAGCATCAGTATCATGTAGATGTTGTCCAACCGTCCCAACAGAAAGCACGGGATGAGTATGGCAACGATTATGATTATGCCGCCCATACTCGGCACGCCGACCTTCTGCACTCCGAAGGGATCAAGCTCGGCAGAGCGTTGCGTCTCCGTTATCTGCCTGCTTTTAAGCATCTTGATGAACCGGCTGCCCCAGATGCTCGATATCAGCAGAGCCAGTATCACGGCAGACAGCGCACGGAATGAGGTATATGAGAACATCCTCGCGCCGGGGAAGCCTAAATCTTCAAGCCAGTGAAACAAATAGTAAAGCATATCTACACCTTATTATATATATAAGCCCCAACGGTTCATTTCAGTAAAATCTCGCGCAATATCTCACGGTCGTCGAAGTGATGCTTCACGCCGCGTATCTCCTGATAGTCCTCGTGTCCTTTGCCTGCCACGAGAATCACGTCGCCGCGTTGCGCCATCATGCACGCCGTTCGTATGGCTTCCTTGCGGTCGGTGATGCTCAGCGTCTTCTCCATGTCGTGATTGTCCAGACCGGCAAGCATGTCATTCATGATGTCCTGCGGCTCTTCAAACCTCGGATTGTCCGACGTTATTATCAGTCTGTCGCTGCGCAGTGCAGCCTCTTTCGCCATTATGGGACGCTTTCCCTTGTCTCTGTTGCCGCCCGCACCGACAACTGTTATGATGTTTCCATTGCCGTTCATCACCTCACGCAGTGCGTCAAGCACATTGACCAGTGCATCCGGCGTGTGGGCATAGTCCACGACAGCCGTGAAGCCTTTGGGCGAATGTATGGTTTCCAGACGTCCTGCCACCGGATGCAGCGTGCTGATGGCAACGAGAACGTCCTCTTCCTTCTTCCCGAGCAGGACTGCCGCACCGAATACGGCAAGCAGATTGCCGGCGTTGAAGCGTCCGATGAAGTGGACAGCCACTTCACGGTTGTTGAAATCGAGCAACATTCCCTCGACATGCGACTCCAACACGCGTCCTTTGAAGTCGGCCAACGTGCGCATGGAATACGTGTATTTGTGCGAGCGCGTGTTCTGCAACATCACCATACCGTTCTTGTCGTCGGCGTTGGTGAGGCTGAACGCCTGCTTCGGCAGGTCATCGAAGAACTTCTTCTTGGCGTGCAGATAGTTGTCAAACGTCTTGTGATAGTCCAGGTGGTCGCGCGTCAGGTTCGTAAAGATGCCTCCTGCAAAGCGCAGTCCGCTGATGCGCTTCTGCACGACAGAATGTGAGCTGACCTCCATGAACACATACTTGCATCCGCTGTCTGCCATCTGTCCCAACAGACGGTTGAGTGTTATGGGGTCGGGCGTTGTGTGGTCGGTGGGGATTGCCTCGTCGTCAATGTAATTGCACACCGTCGACAACAGTCCGACCTTATATCCGAAGTGTCGGAACACCTTATATAATAAGGTAGCGATTGTGGTTTTGCCGTTGGTTCCGGTCACGCCGACAAGCTCAATCTTCGACGTGGGGTCACCATAGAACGTGGTTGCCACGCGCCCGACGGCATCTTCGCTGTCCTTCACCTGCACGTATGTTATTCCCGAAACGGTCTCGGCGGGGATGTCTTCGCACAAGATTGCCACGGCTCCCTTCCCGATTGCCGACGGGATATAGGCATGTCCGTCTGCCTGCGTGCCGCGCATGGCCATGAACAGATGTCCGCTTTCCACCAGACGCGAGTCTATGCTGACACCGCTAATGTCCTTGTCGACACTGCCTTCGACACGGAGAGGCTGTATGTTTTTTATCAGTTCGTTCAGTTTCATTTATCCAAGTATTTTTATCTGTTTCTGTTCTCATTTCAGGTGCAACGCCACGGTCTGTCCGCGTCTGAAGTGGCTCCCCGGCGTTATGGACTGTGATGTCACGTGTCCCACGCCCGACAGCCGCACTCTCAGTCCCGCCTGTTCCAGCAGGTAGACAGCGTCTTTCGCTCCCATTCCGTGCACGTTTGGCATTGTGTTGCCGCTGATTTCGTGTTGCTCCAGCACCACTGCCGCACTGTCCTGACGCACACGTCCCCACACTGTCGTCTCCTTTCCGTTGTGGCTTATGCTGCCGTCGGTCGGGATGTCGAGGCGCGTAAGCACATATTGCGTCTCACTCAAGTCTCCGTTCTTCACTGCCGGAATCACATTCGACGTGCTGTCTACGGCATATTTAATGTCATAACTCAAGTTCTTCGCAAACACCCGTTCGGCGATTTTGCTGAACACGCTGCCTGCCATCTGTCCGCCCGATGCCGGCAATCCGGGCTTCTGTATGGACACAATCAGGCTGTACTTCGGTGCGTCGGCAGGGAAATAGCCGCAGAAACTGACAAGATACTTGCGGTTGCCCGATGTATATCCGGCTGCTCCCTGCGATATCTGTGCCGTTCCCGTCTTACCCGCCACGGCAAATTGCTTGCTTCCCGCCGGCTTTGCCAAGCCTTCGGACACCACGAGGCGCAGGATGTTGCGTATCTTCTGAAGTGTTGACTCCGAACAAATCTGCTCGCGCATCACCTTCACGGGATATTCTTTCACGACCTCTCCGTCCTTCACGGCAGCCTTGACAAAGCGCGGACACACCATTGTGCCGTCGTTGGCAATGGCATTATAGAACGTCAGGATGTTCAGCGGCGGCACTTGCGTCTCATAGCCGATGCTCATCCACGGCAGTGTGGTCTTGGCAAAATAGCGTTCATTCGGCCCTTTTATGTTGGGCTTTCCGCCACCCGGTATCTGCAACGGAAGCGAATCGGCAATGCCGAGCTTCTTCAGACCGTCGACAAACTTCTGCGGATCGTCACGGTAGTATTGGTCTATGATCGACGACACGCCGACATTCGACGACACTTCGAGGATTCTCGTCACGTCAATCACGCCGTAGCCTCCACGATGCCAGTTATGGTCTTTCATGGAACTGCCGTACATTCTCTTCACGCCGTTGCCGGTATCCACCTGCGTGTCCGGTTCCACCTTTCCGTCTTCCAGTGCCACCATCACCGAGGCAGTCTTGAACGTAGAGCCGGGTTCCATCATGTCGCTGATGGCGTTGTTGCGCATCTCATAGTAATTGCCGTCGGAGCCGCGTGTCATGTTCACTATGGCCTTAACGTCGCCGGTCTTTACCTCCATCAGGACAGCCACGCCCACAAAGGCATTCAGCTCTTTCAGCTGGTCCACCAATGCTTTCTCGCAGATGTCCTGCATGTCCACGTCAATGGTCGTGACGATGTCACAGCCGTCGACCGGCGGAATGTCTGTTATCGACAGGTAGCGGTTCATGACCTTCTGCCTGTGGGTCACACCCTTTTGTCCTTTCAGCAACGTGTCGAATGCCAGCTCTATGCCGTTCTTCGCACCGAGAGCGGTGTCGGCAAAGACATCGCCCAGCGTGCGTGCTGCCAGCGAGCCGAACGGCTTCTTGCGCTGATTGTATGCCTGTCCGTAGAATCCGCCGGCAAATTTGCTCATGTTGAACACCGGCAGAGCCTTGACTTCCTTATACTGTATGTATGATATCCGCTTCGGATAAATCAGGAAATAGCGGCTTCCGGCCTTGCGTCCGCGCAGCAACGCACGCTTGAACTCATTGGCACTCTTGTCCGGAAATATCTTGTGCAGTCCGCGACAGATGGAATCCATGTAGAGCATCAACAGTGAATCCTTGCGTTCGCCGCCTGCCACGAAGTCCATGTAGATGCGGTATTCGGGCAGAGAGCTGGCCATAAGGTCGCCGTCGGCAGAGAGAATGTTGCCACGGTTGGGATCGACGGCAACGTTTTCCCTGACGAAACGCTCCGCCACATCGTTCCAATACTGCCGCTCGCCGAACATTATTATGCCCGCTCTGATCACGATGCACACTCCCACAAGTGCCAGAACCAGCACCACGAAGAAGTATCTTGTGAATATGCTCGACTTGTTTACAGCCAATTTCCTGTTCTCCTTTCAGTCCTCATTTTATCAGATACGGCGGATTTGTCGCAATCTGAAGCTCGCTGTCGGTCTTCTTGATGAACTCTTCAATCCTCGACTGGCGGCTGCGTTCCATCAGCTCCGACTTGCGTGTCAGTGCGTCATACTTCACGTCGACCAGCTCTTTCTCAAGCCTGTCTATCTCTATCAGCTGCTTCTGGCACTCATAGCGGTTGTTTATGTAGAAGATGATCAGCACCATTATCAGCACCAACAGCTTGGCCTGACGGCGCATGAAGCCGCTGTCGAGCACGTCACCGCCAATCCAGGCAAAGAGCGTGCTGTGCTTCTTCTTGCCTTTCTGCTGCTTCTGCGTTGTCTGTGCCATGTCTGTTTCAACTCCTTCTTTTGTCTTCCGTTCTCGTAAACCACTGCGTTTTGACTCGTAAGCCACCGGTTTTGCATCCCTAATCCGCTGCTTTCTTCTCGGCAATCCGCAGCTTTGCACTGCGCGATCGCGGGTTTCGCCTTATCTCTTCCTCTGTCGGTACCGTCACCTTGCGGTTGACCTGCACCAACGGAGCACTCACATTGCCATAGAAATCCTTTTCCATGCGTCCCTCGAAATTGCCTGTCTTCATCAGGTTCTTCACCAGACGGTCTTCCAGCGAGTGATAGGTAATCACCGCCAAACGTCCGCCCGGCTTCAGGGCTTTCACTGCCGCAGATAGCATCTCCCTCAGTGCTTCCATCTCTTCGTTGACCTCTATGCGCAGAGCCTGAAAGGCTTTGGCAAGCTCTTTCTTCTCGCGGTCGCGGCCGAAGCAAGGCTTCACTGCTTCCAAGAAAGAGCTTATGGTGTCTATGGCACCAAGATTGCGCGCACGAACCACTGCCGCTGCAATCCGGCGGCTGTTGTGCAGCTCACCGTAGAGGTAGAAGACATCTGCCAGACGTTCTTCATCGTATGTATTGACCACATCGGCAGCCGTGCGGCCGCCGCGCTTGTTCATCCGCATGTCCAACGGACCGTCACTGCGAAACGAGAACCCGCGTTCACTGTCGTCGAAGTGATGGGACGACACCCCGAGGTCTGCCAGCAGTCCGTCAATCTGTTCCACGCCGTAATAGCGCAGGAAGTTGTGCAGATAGCGGAAGTTGCTGCGCACGAAAGTGAAGCGCGGATCGCCCACAATGTTCTGTTCGGCATCGGCATCCTGGTCGAAGCTGTACAGCCGTCCGCCGTCTCCCAACCTCCGGAGGATTTCACGCGAATGGCCGCCGCCGCCGAAGGTCACGTCTACATACGTCCCCTGCGGCGAGACATCCAGCCCGTCGATACTCTCCGTCAGCAACACAGGCACATGATATGTCAGCATCTCTTCCGTCATGTCACCGTCCGGAGATGTCTTCGGCACTGCCTTGACATCCTGCCATCTTGCGTTCAAGGTCGGCACTCAGGTCGATGGCTTTGGCCTGCTGCTGCTCCCACTTGTCCTTTGCCCAGATTTCTATCTCTTCGCCCATGCCGACAAAGACCACGGTGTCCTTGATTTCCGCCAGCTGAATCAGCCGTTTCGACAGCAGGATGCGCCCGTTTGAGTCGGGTTCGGCAATCTCCGCTCCGCTCACAAAGCGGCGGAAAAGACTTTGGTCGGCGGCATCCCAGATGTTCAAGCGTGCACGGAGCGTGTCCTGAGTCTTGAACCAGACACTCTCGGGATAGAGCACGAGGCACTCCTGATGTATGTCCTTGCGCAGCACAATCTCCGCTTCACCGGCCTCCTGAAGGCGGCGACGGAATGACGACGGAATGAAAACACGTCCCTTGCCGTCGGTCTTTGCCTCTATTGTTCCAAGAAATCTCAACATCTGCGTGCCCTTATCTTGCTTCAAGGGTGCTAAATTACACAATTCCCCACAATTCCCCACAATGCCTATAAAACTTTTTCTTTTAACATTCTGCGGACTTCTTCAAGGCAAACTCCGGCGTGTCGATTCCTCTTCCTGCCCTTGCCTAATCGGGAAGCATGGCAGGACGTGGCTGTACATGGTGCACCATAACTTTCAAGTCGTGCGTTTTGGCATCTTTATTCTCAACTTTTAGTCTGTTTCTCGCCAAAAAACTTACTTTTTTCTTTGGCATCTCGAAAAGATGGCTTAAACTTGCGACGATTTTGTGTTTGGACGAACATGGCGGAAGATTCAACATTCCTGATAGATATCGACAAGGTTATTCGCGACAAAGCACCACAGTACAGCAAGTATGTGCCGCAGTTTGTTGTCGGCTATCTCAAACGCATTGTCCATCAGGATGAACTTAACGTGTTCCTGCGCAAGCATGGCGGCGAGGTGGGACTGCCTTTCCTGAAGCATTGCCTCGAGTTTCTTGATGTCAAGCTGGATGTGCGCGGCGAGGAGAACCTCCCTCCCGCCGGTTCAAGATGCACGTTCGTGTCAAACCATCCGCTTGGCGGGCAGGACGGACTCTCGCTCGGATACATCATAGGCACGCACTACGACGGACACGTGAAGTATCTTGTCAACGATTTGCTGATGAACATCCACGGGCTGGCACCGTTTTTCATCCCGATAAACAAGACAGGAAACCAGGCAAAGGACTTTCCGCGCAGGGTGGAAGCAGGCTTTGCGTCCGACGAACAGCTCATCATGTTCCCCGCAGGACTGTGCTCGCGCAAGCAGAAAGGGGTGATATGCGACTTGGAATGGAAGAAGACGTTCGTGCAGAAGAGCGTGGAGTACCGCCGCGACGTGGTGCCTATCCACTTCGGAGGACAGAACAGCGCGCGCTTCTACCGGCTGGCAAACATCTGCAAGGCATTGGGCATAAAGTTCAATATCGCCATGCTGTATCTTGCCGACGAGATGATGAAGAACCGCCACAAGACCTTTACCGTCACGATAGGCAAGCCGCTGCCGTGGCAAACGTTCGACAAATCGAAGACCTATGCCCAGTGGGCGCAGTACGTCAAAGGCATAGTGTATAACCTGAATTTGGACAAATGACCGCTGAGGCCATGAGATAAACAAGAAAGACAGAACGAATGGAAGAAGTGATTCAGCCCGTGAGCCGCGATCTGCTGCGGGCAGAACTGACAGAGGACCGGCGTCTGAGAATGACCAACAAGAGCCATAACCAGATCTACATAGTCACTGCACACAACGCACCGAACACGATGAGAGAAATCGGACGCCTGCGAGAGATTGCTTTCAGAGCGGCAGGCGGAGGCACGGGCAAAGCCATGGACATCGACGAGTTCGACACGATGGAAAATCCCTATAAGCAACTCATCGTGTGGGATCCCGAAACAGAAGAGATTCTTGGCGGCTATCGGTACATCCTCGGCACAGACGTCCGCTACAGAGCCGACGGACAGCCGCTGCTTGCCACTGCCCATCTGTTCCATTTCAGCGACAAGTTCCTCAAGGAATACATGCCTGTCACCATCGAACTGGCGCGTAGCTTCGTGACACTGGAGTATCAGGGCACACGCGCCGGCAGCAAAGGCCTCTTTGCGCTGGACAATCTGTGGGACGGACTGGGAGCGTTGATGGTCATAATGCCCGACGTGAAATATTTCTTCGGCAAGGTCACAATGTATCCGTCGTACATCCGCAAGGGACGCGACATGATTCTCTACTTCCTAAAGAAGCACTTTGCCGACAGGGAAGACCTTATCACACCACTCCGTCCGCTGAAGATCGAGAGCGACGAGACCGAGCTGGCAAAACTCTTCTGCCACGACACGTTCAAGGAAGACTATCGCGTGCTTCATAACGAGATACGCAACATGGGCTATAACATTCCGCCGTTGGTCAACGCCTACATGAATCTCAGTCCGACGATGAAGATGTTCGGCACGGCAATAAACTACGGCTTCGGCGATGTCGAGGAGACAGGCATCCTTATTGCCGTGGACGAGATAGTAGAAGAAAAGCGCATGCGTCACGTAGAGTCCTTCCTCCGCAACGAACCCGGTGCCGCACGGTTCACGTCCGGTCAGAACAAGGTCATCTACAAGGAAAAATAGTGCACGCAAAGCACGTCTCTCCGGCGGACAGACCGTAAGGTTCCGGCACACATCCCGCACAAGACCCCGACGTTTCCATCTGCTTCATTGCAGCACATACGGCGATTCCGTTCCCCGTATGCACTGTAATGCTGCTTTGACATAGTCTGAATGTTGCTTCAGTATAACTTGAATCTTGTCCGAAGCCTACTCATGTTCTTTCACATCGTTCGATGTGAGCATTCACAACGGTCGATGTGAGCATTCACATCGTTCGATGTGAACGTTCACAACGTTCGATGTGAGACGACTTATGTCAGCTGCTGACACGACTTATGCCGGCTTCTCCAA